>JAAZCO010000180.1 GCA_012513235.1 Gammaproteobacteria bacterium | reverse complement strand
GCGGCAGACAGTGAAACCATGACTGCGCTGACCACTTTCTCTTACTGGTTAGCGACAGGTGCGCCTTCTGGTGTGAAAACACCGGGTAGTGGTTACCCTGATGTAGCTCTGCCAGACGGCGGCTACGATCTTGCTCGTGGTAAGAAAGTCTATGAAGAGCAGTGTGCAATTTGTCACAGCGATAATGGTTTAGGCCAGAAAGTCGGTGACAACTATGTGTTCCCGCCACTGTGGGGCGCAGACTCATTTAACTGGGGTGCAGGTATGCACCGTATCAACACTGCAGCATCTTTTATCCAGGCCAATATGCCTTTGGGTAAAGGTGGTACTTTAAGTGATCAAGAAGCGTGGGACGTTGCGGCCTTTATGAACAGTCATGAACGCCCACAAGATCCACGTTTGGTTGAAGGCAGTGTTGAAAAAACTCGTCTTAAGTTTCATGCCAACGATGGTGTGAACTTGTACGGTGAAAAAGTGAATGGTGTTGTGATTGGTCAAGGTATTAAGTAATAGGTTGATCGCCTAATACAGATTGATTGATGCACTAAAAGCCCTAAGTGGTTGGATATATTCCGCCACTTGGGGCTTTTTTATGTCTATTAGCTGTTAAGCAGGTATTAAGCCCACGTTATAGTGTTGGGTTGTTTTAGCAAAGTGTCATTACGAACGAAGTGAAGCAATCTATTTGGCTTTATGAGTCAATGAGTGAGAGATTGCCGCGTCGTTTTTCTTTTCGCAATGACCGAATTCATCAGCACTTAGCGTTCGCTAGAAATTTTCACCAGTTCACCACCGACAAAGCGCAAGTAGTAATACATGCCGCCTTTGGGGCCGTAGACCCATTCCTCGATGGGTTGCTCATCGCGATTGTAAAAACCGCTGGTGTAGCCGATGTGTTCACGGCTGCTGGGCTCACCACAGGTGCGTAGCACGGTAAAGGCTCGATCACCTAAGCTGACCAGCTTTGAGCCGCAACGAAAGGTGCTGGCCACTGCTGTCGAACTGCTGACAGCCAGTGCCGCGCAGAGAATCATTGTTGAAAATACTTTCATTACATACTCCCCAGGTGCAGAGTGCTGATGACATTGCCATCGGCGCTGGCCTTGCTGCTACTGACATCAATGAGATAAACACGTTCAGCGTCGAGCTTGGTGTGTTCGATTAAATATTCTTTAATACTATTGGCACGCGCTTGGGCTAAACGGCGCAGGCTTTGTTGGCTCTTGGCATAGCTGGCCAGCACGGCAGATTGCATCATCTGCGTACGCTCAGTTTTATTGAGTTCAGCCCAGGCTTGGGGTGGTTGTTGTTTGAGCTGGGTGCGATAAATACCTTCAAGCAGATTAGGTTTTTCAGCTTCAGGGACTTCGAGCGCTTCTTTGCTGGAGCCGATTTTTGTACCGCGGCTTTGTAAAATGCTGTACCACGCGCTTTGATATGCCGTTTTTAAACGCAACTGGGCGAGCAGGGGGCCATCGAGTTCAGCACGGCTGCCGCCTTCAACTTCAAGGCGTAATTGTGGGCGTTCTTGTAATGCTACGGCTAAGGTATCTAAGCTTTTAGCTGCTTGTGGGTTGATAGCAAATTCACCGGGTAAAAAGCTGACTTCGCTCAGTTCTTTGCCGCTGCTTTGCGTTAAACCGGCAATAAAGTTAAAGGGCGCTGAGACTGCGCGCGTGATTAAGGTGCGCAATGTTTTCCAGACAATCGGGCCGACTTTAAATTCCGGGTTGTTGAGATCGCCTTGCACCGGCAAATCGATAGCAATACGGCCCTTGCTGTCTTTGAGTAGAGCAATGGCTAAACGTACCGGTAAATCCACTGCATCGGGGCTGTCGACACGCTCGCCTAATTGCAATTGCTCGAGTAACAGCTTGTTGGTGGCGTTGAGCTTGCCATCGTTGATTTGGTAATGCAGATCAAGATTCAGGCGGCCTTTGTGGATGCGGTAACCGGCAAACTTACCTGAGTAGGGGGTGAGAGTGGTCAGTTCAACATGTTTAAACGAGGTGGTGATATCCAGCTTATGCAGTGGATCAAAGGGCGTGAGGCTGCCTTTAATGCTCACCGGTGCATAACGATCGACTTTACCCTGAATATCCACCTGTGCGAGGTTGTTGGTTTGATTATCCAGTGTGCCAATTGAGCCATTGAGTTGCTGAATGGCAGTGGCGAAGTTGGGGGTCAGGCTAAAGTCAGCAAAGTTTGCCGAACCGTCATTAATTTTGATGCCACCGATATGCAGGGCAAATTCTGAGCTGTCTTTGGCTGTTGTGCTTGTGGCTGCTGGTGGTTGAGGAATCAATAACTCACTGATATTAGTGGTGAGGTTGTCATTGATAATAAAGCGCACATAAGGTTGCTGTAACACCAGATTATCAATGGAGAGCTTGTTGGCTTGCAGTGCATAGGCAATACCGTTGATATCCACGGCATCCCATTTTAACAGCTCGCGCTGGCGCAAAGTGTCACGGATATGCAGTTGTTGAATCGCAGCATTACCCTGTACGGCTAGGGTTAAATTGTTTATATCACTGATTTGTAGCTTGAGGTCGCTGTTTAATAGACCGCTGCGCAGTTCTGCGTGTGCGTAAGGGCTGATCCAAGCTTGGGTAGGGCGCAAGTCTAGATCGCTGCTGATCAGCGTCATATCGACTTTGAGAGGTTCGAGCAATACCTGTGCGTGACTGCTGAGGCGGCCTTGTTCACCGACTTGGGTGTCGATATCGAGCTCAAAGGGGCTCTTGGATAAACTATCAAAATCTTTCAGCTGCAGATTCAGCTTGGATAACTCCAGCGCCACAGAATCTTTGTGGCTGTGGTCGGCCAAATGCAAGCTGTGTTGGGTGAAGTCGGCTTGCTTGACGATGATCTGCCAAGGTTGGCTGGGTGTGCTCGGCGTATTTGCCTTACTCGCAGTGGTCGCTGCAGCAGGGCTGGGCAGTAGTTTTTGCCAGTTGATCACACCGTTTTTATCAATCTGCGCCCAGGCTTCTAAGGTGCTGGCGCTGGCTTTGCCAATACGCAGTTTTTGCGCTGCCAGATCAAAGCTACTATCGCTGATGCTTAAGTTGGGTACGCGCAGTATAGGTTGCTGATCTTGATCGAGGGCGAGCGAGCGTAGCTGTGCACTCAGTTGTGTGGCTTTAAATTGCAGGTCGTTTTCTAACGTGAGTTGGTATTGCGTATCTAAGCTGATGCGACCGTCTTTAAGTTGCGCGCTAAAATGCTCACGCACATAGGGCCACCAGCTTTTGAGCTGGGCGTCTTTGAGTTGGATATGACCGGTGGACGTTAGCGGGCTCAGGCTCAGGTCGCCGGTGTAATTCAGTTGCGTACCATCGTTAGCTTGCGCGGTCAGTTGCAGGGCGCTGTTGCTGGCAGGACGGGTATCGAAGTGATTGAGGGTGATATTTAAATCATCAAAAGTGACATCCACTGCATCGCGTTGGCGCTGATCATTGAAACGAATGCGACTGCGCTGCAACTGCAGTTGATCAATAAGTACGGTTAGAGGTGCAGCGTCGTTTGGTTCGGCTGTGTCAGTGGCTGCAGGCAAATTAAACAGCTGAGTTAAGTTCAGTTCGCCTTGTTTATTGAGAATAATGTGCGTGTGAGCTTGGTGCAGTTGTACATCCTGTAAGTGCAGGCTTTGTGTCCATAGGCTATCTAGAGCCAGCTTGCCGTACAGGTGTTGCAGGCTGACGGCTTGGTTATCCGCTGCGCCCAGCTGAAAATCCCAAGCATACACTTCAAGAGTGAAAGGATTCAGTTCTAAGCGTTGCAGTTGTGCTGGTTCTTTAGCATGCACTGCAAGTTGTTGATTAATAACAGTCAGAGCGACGCTAGGAATCAATAAAAAACCTAACCAACTGTAGGTGGCCAGTACGCTGACCAAGATAATGGCTAGGCGTTTCAATCCTTTTGTCATAACTGCTACTTCCTCACATCAGATGGACATAGTGTATGCAAAATAGGCGCTCGACAGTAGGGGGATATCAGTTGAGCAGGTGCTGAGTGCAAGTCGGGCTGTCGTTGCGGGGGCGATAGTAAGGCTGTTGCCCATGAATTAACCTGGACAACAGCTTTAACAGGGTGCGACAGATTTAACGTTCGATGGCTAAAGCGACACCTTGACCGCCGCCGATGCACAGTGTGGCTAAGCCTTTCTTGGCATCACGACGTAACATTTCATGCAGTAAAGTGACCAAGACTCGGCAGCCTGATGCGCCAATCGGGTGGCCAATAGCAATTGCGCCGCCGTTGACGTTGACCTTGCTGGTATCCCAGCCGAGTTCCTGGTTGACGCTTAACGCTTGGGCAGCAAAGGCTTCGTTGGCCTCAACGAGGTCAAGGTCGGCAATATTCCAGCCTGCTTTACTTAGGCATTTTTGCGTGGCTGCCACAGGGCCAATGCCCATAATGCTTGGGTCAACACCAGCGTTAGCATAGGCGGCGATACGCGCTAAGACAGGTAGGCCAAGTTCTTGAGCTTTTTCTGCGCTCATCAACATCACTGCTGCAGCGCCGTCATTGAGGCTGGAAGCGTTACCTGCGGTCACTGAGCCGTCTTTTTTAAAGGCGGGACGCAATCTAGCTAATGATTCGGCAGTGGTCGTGCTGCGTGGCTGTTCATCGGTCGCAAAGATAATGGGGTCACCGCTGCGCTGAGGAATACTCACTGGGGTGATTTCATCGACAAAGCGTCCAGCCGCAATAGCCGCTGTCGCTTTGGCTTGCGAGGCTGCAGCAAAGGCGTCTTGCTGCTCGCGGGTTAGGTTGTACTTTGCCACTAAGTTCTCAGCGGTGATGCCCATATGGATATCATTGAAGGCATCCCAAAGGCCATCTGTAATCATGCTGTCGATCATGGGGCTGTGGCCCATGCGCAAACCGGTGCGCGCACCCGGCATGACATAGGGTGATAGACTCATATTCTCTTGACCGCCTGCAATAATCACCTGCGCATCGCCACAGCGAATGGCTTGTGCAGCTAAGTGCAGAGCTTTCAGACCGGAGCCGCAGACCTTGTTTAGGGTAAAGGCCGCTGTACTAAAAGGTAAGCCAGCGTGAATTGCAGTTTGTCGTGCTGGGTTTTGCCCGCTGCCTGCAGTGAGAACTTGACCAAGAATCACTTCATCGACTTGATCGACGGGGACGCCGGTTTTTTCTAAGAGGCTGCGCACCACAATAGCACCCAATTGTGGTGCTGGAATCTTGGCTAGACTGCCTTGAAAGCTACCTACGGCTGTGCGTGTGGCGGCAACAATAACGACTTCATGCATCGTGATATCCTCG
>JAAZCO010000179.1 GCA_012513235.1 Gammaproteobacteria bacterium | reverse complement strand
GTGGGACCGTGAAAGCGAATTTAAACCGCTGCATGATATCAATCCACTGCGCGTCAATTGGATCAATGAGCGCGCACCACTGGCCGGACAAAAAGTCTTGGATGTGGGCTGTGGCGGCGGCATTCTTAGCGAAGCGATGGCACAACGTGGCGCGCAAGTGACAGGCATTGATATGGGTGAAGCACCTTTAGCAGTGGCACGCTTGCACCAACTAGAAAGCGGTGTGGAAGTCACTTATCGCCAAGTGACTGCTGAGGCCCTAGCCGAAGAAATGCCTGGCCAATTTGATGTGGTCACTTGCTTAGAAATGCTGGAGCACGTACCCGATCCTGCATCTATTATTCGCGCGTGCTATGCCCTAGTTAAGCCGGGCGGCCAAGTATTTTTCTCTACTATCAACCGCAACCCTAAAGCCTATTTGTTTGCCATCGTAGGTGCAGAATATATTTTACGTATGCTACCACGCGGCACGCATGACTTTAAAAAGTTTATTCGCCCGTCTGAATTGGGTGCTTGGAGTCGCGCTGCTGGTCTGGAAGTTCACGATATTATCGGCCTGACCTACAATCCGCTCACTAAGCGTTACAAGCTAGAAGCTGATGTCGATGTGAATTATATGTTGCACACGACTAAGGACATCTAATGCGTATTCAAGCCGTTTTGTTTGATATGGATGGCACCTTGCTGGATACAGCCCAAGACTTCTACGCCATTATTCAAGATATGCGTGCCGAACATGGCTTAGCGGCTTTTACAGATGAAGCCGGGTTTCGCCAGCATATTTCTGCAGGCGCACAAGCCATGGTGGCTTATGCATTTGCTTTGCAACCTGACGACCCAGCTTTACTTGGATTACGTGATGAGTTTCTCGCGCGCTATGACCTGCAACACGCTAAGTGGACCCAGCCATTTCCAGGCATCTTAGAACTACTGCAGCAGTTAGAGGACGCTGGTATCCGCTGGGGCGTTGCAACCAATAAGCCGCTGCGCTTTGCTCAGCCCATCATGGACGCCTTAGGTTTAACTCAGCGTAGCGCTGTACTGTTGTGCCCAGATCATGTTGAGCACAGCAAGCCTGCGCCTGATATGTTGCTACTGGCCTGCGAGCAACTGCAGCTTGATCCGCGCCAAATCATTTATGTGGGCGATGATCAGCGTGATATTGATGCCGGCCGCGCTGCCAATATGCATACTGTTGCCGTGCGCTATGGCTATAACCAGCCAGATGATAATCCGTCAAACTGGGGCGCCGATGCTGTTGTGGATAGCATCAGCGAATTAAAACCCCTGCTAGAGGCACAGTGCTTTTGTTAAAAGCACTGTAATGACTTGCCACATCATCTAAGCCTCTGCGCTGACCTTATTGATTTTAAAGAGAGACGTTATGTTTAATTACACTGCGCCTGCAGGACTGCTTACGGGCCGTACTATCCTAATCACCGGTGCTGGTCGTGGCATTGGTGCGCAAGCAGCACGTACTTACGCTGCTTATGGTGCAACTGTCTTATTGCTGGGCAAAACAGAAAAGCACCTCAATGCTGTGTACGACGAGATTTTGGCGGCCGGTCATGCTGAACCTGTAGTGATTCCACTGGATCTTGAGAAAGCCAGCCCTGAAGCTTACACAGAGTTAGCGGCCATGGTTGAGGCCGAATTTGGTCACCTTGATGGCCTGCTGCATAATGCGTCAATTTTAGGTCCACGCACACCGCTAGAGCAGTTAGCCGGTGATAACTTTGCCAAAGTCATGCAAATTAATGTCAACGCAATGTTTATGCTTAATAGCGCGATGCTGCCATTACTACGCTTAGCACCTGATGCCTCAGTTATCTTTACCTCCAGCAGCGTAGGTCGCAAGGGTCGTGCGTACTGGGGTGCCTATGCTGTATCTAAATTTGCCACTGAAGGCCTGATGCAAGTGATGGCTGACGAATTGGACGATACTAACATCCGCGCTAATAGCCTGAATCCTGGCGGCACTCGCACCGATATGCGCGCGCACGCTTACCCAGGCGAGAACCCAGACAACAACCCTACCCCAGCTGAAATTATGCCACTCTATCTTTACCTGATGGGCCCAGATAGCAAAGGGGTTACTGGGCAGGCGTTTAACGCACAATAATACAAACGTAATTCAAGGCACGGTACTCACCGTGCCATCTCTACGCTCCTCATACACAAAGCCTGTCAGGCGTCATAATGTCGACACTGCTGTATAAGCATTTGTATATAGAGTGATGGCCATTTGCAATCTTTATTGGCAGTAATCACTTACTCTTAATGCAAGCCCTTGATTTTAAAGGACTTATAAAGTTGGCACGATAATAGCTTACCTATAAGCAGGACCGCTTAAGGTGAAACATTATGATGCATACGCAACCCATATCGAACGTTATTCATATTGAGAAAAAAACAGCTCAGCGCTTAAAAGATACTGTGTCAACACAGCCTCTCATAGCTCTATCTGCCGCTGAAGTGCGTCAGCAACTGCTGATGCAATTACAAAGCTCATTGGATCTACGTGCTGTTTTAACGATGTTTTTTAATACATCGCAGCGTTTGGTCGCCTATGATTCCCTGGTTTTTAATCACGCGGCTCATGATGCAGAAGTTGTGTTAGGTGCGGCTCATAGTCAGCATCGCATACAGTACACTTTAAATTATCAAAGTGAGTTTTTAGGTGATATTACCTTTACTCGAGCTCAGCGCTTTAGTGATCTAGAGTTAGGCAATCTTGAATCTATTATGTCCAGCTTGGTATTACCATTACGCAATGCTCTCTTGTACAGCACAGCATTACAAAACGCTTTAAAAGATCCGCTCACCGGCACCGGCAACCGCAATTCTATGCAAACGACCTTAGAGCGTGATATTGCTATTGCTCACCGCCACAACCATGCTTTATCTGTCTTAATGGTCGATATTGACTACTTTAAGCGTGTCAATGATATCTACGGCCATAACATGGGCGACATGGTATTAATCAAAGTCGCACAAACGCTAGAAAAGCAGTTGCGCAATACTGATTCATTGTTTCGTTACGGTGGCGAAGAGTTTTTAGTGGTGCTGCCTAATACAGCCCGCACTGATGCGGCTCTGGTGGCAGAGCGTTTGCGAGAAAGTCTAGAGTCATTACTGATTAGCAATGAGCAAGGCGTGATTAATATCACTGCAAGCTTAGGCTGCGCAACCTTAAACACTAACGAATCATTGAACAGCTTATTGCAACGCTCAGATAAAGCCTTGTATGCAGCCAAACACAATGGCCGTAACCAAGTACAGTATGCGTCATAATATTGACGCATACTGTCAAAGCATGTTACTCAGGACGTAAACGACGTACTGTTGGCTTTTTAGCGCCACCTGACTTTTTTGCACCACTGTTAACGCTCGGACGCGTGCGTCGAGCACCCTTATCAAACTCATCGGGCTGGTCTTTATTGGTGCTGTAAACGGTTTTCTTTTCTGGACGACGGTTGTCACGTACTTGCGCTACCGGGCGGGCAATTTTACGCTGCTGACGCTCCAGCTTATCCTTAGCTTTCTCACTTACTTCAGCTAAAGCAACTGGCTCAAGGCCCACTTCTTTACTGAGAATATCGATCTCCGCCTGCCCCATTTCACGCCAGCGTCCGACACTCAACTCTGAAGTTAAGAATACCGGTCCAAAACGTACACGCTTCAAGCGGCTCACTACAACATCTTGTGATTCCCACAAGCGACGCACTTCACGGTTACGACCTTCCATGACCACGCAATGGAACCAACGGTTAAAGCCTTCGCCACCGGGTGCGGCTTGCACATCGGTAAACTTCGCTGGACCGTCTTCAAGCATCACACCGTTTTTAAGATTTTCAATCATCTCTTCGGTGACTTCACCACGCACACGTACCGCATACTC
>JAAZCO010000178.1 GCA_012513235.1 Gammaproteobacteria bacterium | reverse complement strand
GCGTGTAAACTGCGCAGCTGAAAATAAATGCGCGCTGTTGCGTATTCAATACATTTTAAGTCGGTGAGGTCAAAATGAATGCGGTTGTTATCGCGGTAGCCTTGATGCTCGTGCTGAGTTTGTTGCGCGTGCACGTGGTGGTATCGCTGATTATCGGTGCGGTGGCCGGTGGTTTGCTCGGTGGTTTGGGGATGGAAAGTACGCTTGCGGCTTTTCATAAAGGTTTAGGTGGCGGTGCAACGGTGGCGCTGTCGTATGCGTTGCTCGGTGCCTTTGCTGTGGCCATTAGCAAATCCGGTGTGGCGCATGCCTTAGCTGGGAAAATCCTCACTATGATTGGTCGCCAAGATGGTAAGGGCACTGAAGTCGTAAAGTGGCTGCTGATTTTGGTGTTGTTGATTGCGGCGATGTCGTCGCAAAATATCTTGCCGATTCATATCGCCTTTATTCCCTTGCTGGTGCCGCCGTTGCTCTATGTGATGAGCCGTATGCAATTGGACCGCCGTTTGGTCGCCTGTGTGCTGACCTTTGGTTTGATCACGCCTTATATGTTTCTGCCGGTGGGCTTTGGTGGCATCTTCCTCAAAGAAGTGTTGCTGGCCAACGTTGAAAAGGGTGGTGTGGATATCACCGGTCTGAGCGTGATGCAGGCGATGATGATTCCTGCGGCCGGTATGTTGTTTGGTTTGTTGGTGGCGATTTTCTTCAGTTACCGCAAAAAGCGTGTGTATCAACTGCCCGCTGATAACGCCAATGACACCACAGTTAGTACTTATAATCCGAAAAGTTTAATTGCCGCCGGTGCTGCAGTGGTTGCCGCCTTTGTGGTGCAGTTGTGGCTCAACTCGATGATTGTTGGTGCGCTGGTGGGTTTTGTGGTGTTCTCGATCTCCGGTGTGGTGCGTTGGAAAGAGTCCGATGACCTGTTTACCGAAGGCATGAAAATGATGGCCATGATTGGCTTTATCATGATTGCCGCCTCGGGCTTTGCCGAAGTGATGCGCGAAACAGGGCAGATTCAAAGCTTGGTCGATTCATCGGTGAATATCATCGGTGACAGTAAAGCTACAGGCGCGATTTTAATGCTGCTGGTGGGTTTGTTGGTGACCATGGGTATTGGTTCGTCCTTCTCGACAGTACCCATTATTGCAGCGATTTTTGTACCCTTAGCCATACAGTTAGGCTTTAGTCCGTTGGCGATTGTCAGTATTGTCGGTACTGCAGGTGCTTTGGGTGATGCCGGCTCGCCAGCCTCTGATTCAACCTTAGGTCCAACTTCAGGTTTGAATATGGATGGCCAACACAGCCATATTTGGGATTCAGTGGTGCCAACCTTTATCCACTATAACTTGCCATTATTAGCTTTCGGATGGGCGGCTGCCATGCTGCTCTGATAGTCTAGTCACTTCTATGTAAGGGGAGTGAATGGCGATGTTGACCTCGTGGCGAGTTAAAAACTTTAAAGCATGGCGCGATTCCGGAGCGATTCAGCTCGCGCCATTGACCGTTTTTTTTGGCGAGAACAGTGTCGGTAAAAGTAGCTTAGGCCAACTGTTACTGGCACTTAAGCAAACGGCCGCCGCCAGCACATCCCCGCAACTCCTGCATTTTGGTGATGCGCAGAGCCTGATTGATTTGGGCTCTTTCGCGCAAAACCTGCATCACGGTAATCTCAGCGAGCCGCTTAGCTTTGAATTGCAGTGGCAATTGCCGCAGGTTATTCACTTGCAAGGTGTCGCGCAGCAATCTGCGATCGCCGTTGATGCTTTGCGCTTAGACGTCAGCATTGTGGCGGACGCCGATCAGCAACCGCGATTGCAATCCATCTGTTATACCGCCAGTCACCAGGATCAAGTACAACTCAGGGTCACTTATAACAGTGAGCAACCCGATGCATTGCAAGTACAAGTCGAGCAGCCACAGGTGCAGAGTTACAGCCTGGCTTTAGCCGATGTAGCCAGCCCTACGCGTTTTTACCAATTACCCGCGGTCCAGCAACTTGACCTTGAGTTTATGCAAGCCTTAGCGGCACAAACTGAAAGTGTGTTGGCTGATGTGCATGCCTTAGCCGCTTTGCGCGATGGGCCTAAGCGTCGGTATACATGGACAGGCGCAGCGCCTGAGTCTGTTGGACGCGCAGGACAAGACGCCGCAGCAGCGATTTTAGCCGCCACCGCGCAACAGCGTCATTTGCAGTTTGCTGCGGGTCAGCCTGAGCAACCCTTTGCGCAAGGTATTGCCTATTGGTTGCAGCAGATGGGCGTGGCCAGTGATTTTTCTGTGCGTCCTGTTGCGGATCACTCAGATGAATATCAAGTCCTATTAACAAGCCATGCCGCGGCCTGTGAAGTGAATTTGGCTGATTTAGGCTTTGGTATTTCCCAGTTGCTGCCGGTGATGGTGCAAGTGTTTTATGCCCAGCCCAACTCTACCGTGTGGTTGGAGCAGCCTGAGATTCATTTGCACTCGCATGTACAGGCGGGTTTAGCGGATGTATTGATTGCGGGCACCCAAGCGCAAGAAAACGGTCAAGCACGTAATGTACAAATCATTGTCGAGAGTCACTCCGAGCACTTCTTAAATAGGTTACAAAGACGTATTGCTGAAGGTGTGATCAGTCACACCGATGTCGCGTTGTACTTTTGCAGTCGTAATGGCACGCAAACACAGATTGAAGCACTCAATGTGGATACCTACGGTGAAATTGCCAATTGGCCAGAGAATTTATTTGGTGACGAGATGACCGACATTGCCGCCCGTGCGATGGCTGCGGTGAAACGCAAGCGTGAGCACGCCCAAGCAGGCACGCAGAATGCTTAAAGTGGTGATTGATACCAACGTGTTGTTGGTGGCTAATCAGCAGCACGCGGATATTTCCAGTGATTGCATCGCCAGTTGCATTGAGCATTTGCAGAAGGTGCAAAGCGACGGCGTGGTGGTGATTGATGATAGTTTTATTATTCTTAACGAGTACCAAAATAAAACCAGCATCAGCCCGCCACGTGGTGTGGGTGATGTGTTTTTAAAGTGGTTGCTGCGTAATATGGGCAACCCAGCGCGCGTTGAGATGGTCAGTGTCACGTTAAGCGATACAGATATCTATGCTGAGTTTCCTGATCCAGCGCTGCAGCATGAGTTTGATCCACCGGATCGGATATTTCCGACCGTGGCCAATGTGCATGCCGAGAAGCCCACTATTTGGCAAGCAGCCGATTGTAAGTGGATTGATTGGTGGCTGAAGTTGGCCGAGCACGGTATTAAAGTTAAATTTTTGTGCGTTGCCGATGCGCAGCGCTTTTATAAAAACAAGTTTCCAAGGCCGCGCCATGTGCCAGCCCCAGCTATGCCGGAGAATAACTGATGTCTGATTTTTTTCGT
>JAAZCO010000177.1 GCA_012513235.1 Gammaproteobacteria bacterium | reverse complement strand
CAAGTTCAATTAAGTGACGTAAACCTTGCTCGCTACTGACGACAAGGCCATTGAGGTGTTCTTGTTGAATCTGTTGGGTCAATGTACCACTAGGATAAACCGGTAAGCGTCGGCAATACAGCGGTAAAAAGTCGACTTTGATACCGCGTTGCTGTAGTTGCTCAGATAAGAAATCACGCCCCACATCTGCACGCATAATTAATACACGCGCATCATCTTGTTCAATGGTTTGTAAAAATTGCGGGTGAGCTAATAAGGCTTCGCTATCATCGCCTTGCGCAGGCCAGCTGGTGGAAAAACCATAGTCGGCTAAAATACGGCCCGTACCGGCACCTACGCTAAACCATTGCTGTTCTAGCAGAGGTTGCGGCCAGTATTGATCAACGCGCTCAATACCTAACAGTGCCGCAGGCTTGCTGACGACAATCACCGCGCAGTATTGATCAAGGTTGAGTATCAACGAGCGTTGCGCAGGCGTTTCTGGCAATGCTTGAATTTCCAGCAGTGGCAAGCTGCTGCTATAAATATGGTGTTCGGCTAATAGCGCAGCTAGAGCGGCGCTATCTGCTGTGGGCCGAGTGATCAGCACACGCCACTGCTTCACGTTAATGGCGTCTCTTGAGCGTAAAGTACTGCCAGAATCTCACCGGCACCTTGTGCCAGCAGATCTTCAGCTACGGCAATGCCCAGCGCTTCGGCTTGTTCTTTAGGTGCGCGTTTTTCTGCATACAGCAACACAGATGCATCGGGCTGACCAACAAAGCCACGCAACCATAATTCATCGCCTTCTAGCACAGCATAGCAAGCAATCGGTACTTGGCAGCCACCATTGAGGTGCTTATTGAGTGCGCGCTCTGCGGTGACGCGGTAGCTGGTATCAATGTGGTGCAATGGCTTAAGCAGCTCATGAATGGCGGTGTCATCGCTGCGACACTCAATGCCCACTGCACCTTGACCGCCAGATGGCAGGTTAGTGCTGACATCAAGGCTACTGCGAATACGGTCCGCAAAGCCTAAGCGCAATAGGCCTGCCGCAGCAAGAATAATAGCGTCGTATTCACCAGCATCCAGCTTAGCTAAACGGGTATTCACATTACCGCGTAAAAAGTTCACCACTAAATCAGGACGTTGCGCGAGAATTTGCGCTTGGCGACGTAGGCTTGAAGTGCCCACAATACTGCCTAATGGCAGTTCGGCTAAGTTGGCGTAGGTGTTAGATACAAAAGCGTCACGTGGATCTTCACGCTCGCAAATGCAGTACAAACCTAGGCCTTCTGGAAACTCCATTGGCACATCTTTCATTGAATGCACAGCGATATCGGCTGTTTTTGACATCAGCGCTGCTTGCAGTTCTTTTACAAACAAACCTTTGCCACCGATCTTAGCAAGTGGCGAATCCAGTAGCTGATCACCACGGCTGACCATCGGTACTAAAGTGACCGATAGGTTAGGGTGTGCAGCTTCAAGCTCAGCTTTTACAAACTCTGCTTGCCACATTGCTAGAGCACTTTTACGGGTGGCGATACGCAGTTCGGTTACCGGTTGTTCACGCAAAGACATAATTTAGGTCCAAAATTGTGGGTGTAGATTATATCGATGATAACAGGCGTAGCGTTGCCTTGCCTCATGCTTAGTGGCAAGAGTGGGTTGAAATTACAGGGTTTCCATCAGTTTACGCAGCCCTGCAACATGCCGGCGACTGACGGTTAAAGGTTCACTGACATCGCGTAAGTAGAGTTCGTGATGCCCAATGGGGTTACGTTGCAAACGTTCAATATGGCTGCGGCTCACTAAGGCATTTCGATGAATGCGCACAAAGTGTTCACTAAACTCATCCTCTAATGATTTAAGTGATTCATCAATTAAGGTTTCGCCGTTGTTATGGCGTACGGTCACATATTTATTATCGGCCATGCAATGAATGATGTCTTCGATGAGAATCAGCTCAATACCTTTATGGCTGCGGGCACTGAGGTGGGTGCGTACTGCATCGGCAGGGCTTGGCGCACGAGCTAAAGTTGCCAGTTGCAGAGGATTTAAGCGCTGGGCTTTAGCCAAAGCGGCCTGCAGTTGTTCAAGGCGCACCGGTTTCACCAAGTAGCCAATAGCGCTGACTGCAAAGGCTTGCAGGGCATGCTCATCATGCGCGGTACAAAAAATAACCGCTGGCGCATCGGGCTGCTCGCAGAGCTTGGCGGCAACTTGCAGGCCGTCTAAGCCCGGCATGCCGATGTCCAGCAATAAAATGTCAGGCTTGTATTGCGCAACGCGCTCAAGGGCCTGTTGGCCGTTTTCTGCACAGGGTTCAAGAATCTCACTGTGCGGTATTTTTTTAAGCAGTCGAATTAAACGTTCGCGAGCTAAAGGCTCATCATCAGCGATTAAGATCTTCATCTAGGTTGGGCGCCTCTGCTGAGGGTCTGGAGCAGGTATAGCTCAGACGTGTGGTGTAACGATCTAATTGTTGTTGTGTTGTCAGGCGCGCCGTTGAGCCAAATAAAACTTTAAGGCGCGCTTCAATATTGTTCAGTGCTAAGCGAGTTCCCTGCGGATTGCTTGGGGCTACATTCAGCATAAATGGGTTGCTGACCTGTAAAGTGAATACACCTTTTATATAAGTTGCGGTCACTTCAATACTACCGCCTTGAATGCTGGGCTGAATGCCATAAATAACAGCATTTTCTAGTAAGGGTTGCAAGGTCAAATGTGGCATAGGCAAATCATCGGGAACACCGTCAATATGCCATTGTGTATGTAGACGTGTGCCGAGGCGGTATTGTTCAATGGATAAGTAACGTTTTGTGATTGCCAGTTCATCACGCCAAGTCGATAGGGTGTTGGGGTTGGCTAAACTGGCGCGAAATAAGTCAGATAAATCCAACACTGCATCTTCAGCTTGCTCTGGGTGCGAGGCGATTAAGCTGGCAATACTGTTGAGGCTGTTGAATAAAAAATGCGGCTGAATACGCGCTTGTAAAGATTGCAGGCGGGCTTGTAACTCAGCTTGTTGCTGGCGCCGCCATTGACCTTGTAAATAAAAGTAGCGCAGCAATAGCGCGCAAATAATTAAACT
The DNA here is from genome assembly GCA_012513235.1 of Gammaproteobacteria bacterium. Classification (GTDB taxonomy): domain Bacteria; phylum Pseudomonadota; class Gammaproteobacteria; order Pseudomonadales; family Pseudomonadaceae; genus Denitrificimonas. Next base: position 3,221 of record JAAZCO010000177.1, on the reverse strand, counting down.
GATGCAGGCATGGCGCATATATAAATGTACCCGCTCTTCTTGCGCTAAAGCATCGGTGAGATAGAAAAATTCAGCAATAAAAGTGCAGGCTAAGGTTAAACACAGCACCAGTAGGCAAATTATGGCTACCGCCCGTGTTACCGGCTGACGGATTAAATAAGGGCGTGCACGACACAGCAGCGCTGCAGATAATAAAACGATCCACTGCACAAACAATGAGGTTAAAGCTAAGCGTATCCAGTCGAACTGCGTGCTAATAGGTTCAGCCAACACCAGTACACAGACCAGCAACTGGGCCAAGATAATCAGCACCAGCAAAGCCTCTGTGTGACACAGTTCAGGGACAAAAAAGTCTTGAGTGCGGCTGACGCCTTTATTTAATCTAGTCATAGTCGCAGTGTTACCTGTTGGCAGGCTGCACGGCAAGTGTTGTTGAGAATAAATCAGCTGCAGCGGTGCGCTTGTGCGTTGTTTTCTGCAGCGTTAGTCGTACGCAAGCGGCCTTGGCGATTGAGAACCAGTTGCCATTGAATACTGTGTTTATAGCAACTGTAAAAACGCCCGTTCCCCACTGGGCTGATACCATTGCTATTGAAGCGAATACTTGGCCTAAAACCATCCCAATGTAAGCGCGTCTGCTGACTATTGAGTTGTGTCACTGCCACGGGATGCGTTTGCTTGCTCTCGCGCAGTAGCCAGCCGTGCGCCCACTTGTTGTCACAGGTGGTGCCATCACTGCTGCCGCAGAGTTCTACCGCTATGCGGTGTGTTACGGCATGCAAGCGGGCGTTATAGACTGCGCGAGTGATTTGCTCATACAGGGCTTGTTGTTGATTGCGCTCGAGGAAATCCTGCAAGGCAGGTACGGCGATCTGTCCTAAAATGCTTAATAGAGCCAGCACAATAAACATTTCAATTAAGGTAAAGGCGCGTTGTGCCTGCATCAATCTGAGGTCTCCATGCAGTAGGTTTTATCCTATGTATGACTTACGTTGTAGTTGAGCAAACAGCAGTCGGCAAATCATTTACCTAGAAGACTGGGCTATACACTTGGTAATTAGGTAAAGTATTAGCATCTTGAATCAAGAGGATATGAGCATGACTGATCTAATCATTGTTCCATGCGCACATTGCGCCACGTTAAACCGCATTCCCAATGCCAAGCGCAGTGAGCAGCCACAATGCGGCTCGTGCAAGCAGCCTATTTTTACTAGCGCTGCGTTTGACTTGGATACGGCCACTTTTAGCAAGCAACGCAAAGGTGATGTACCACTACTGGTGGATGTGTGGGCCAGTTGGTGCGGGCCGTGCCGTCAGTTTGCACCCACCTTTAGTGAAGCCGCAGCTAAACTGAGTACTCAATGCCGTTTTGGTAAGCTTGATAGCGAAGCGCATCCAGCCTTGTCGGGTGAATTGGGTGTGCGCTCGATTCCAAGTTTAATTCTATTTCGTAACGGCAAAGAAATTGATCGTAAGAGTGGTGCTTTGCCCCTAGGACAGCTCTTAAGCTGGCTAAAACAGCACGGCATAGATAATTAAACACTGGGCGGCATAAGCGCCTGTCATCCTGTTATTATGTGCATATCTTTTATTGTTGAGCTGAGCAGATTTTAATGAGCAACGAGAAAACCAATCAGTCGTGGGGCGGCCGTTTCAGTGAGCCGGTGGATGCATTTGTTGCGCGTTTTACCGCGTCAGTGGATTTTGACCAGCGCCTCTATCGTCACGACATTATGGGCTCGATTGCCCACGCCACTATGTTGGCGAAAGTGGGTGTGTTAACCAACGATGAGCGCGATACCGTGATTGCTGGTTTGCAGTCGATTGAAAAAGAAATCGAAAACGGTCAGTTCGTCTGGAGTACTGAGCTCGAAGATGTGCATATGAACATCGAAGCTCGCCTGACTGAGCAGGTCGGTATCGTGGGCAAAAAACTGCACACTGGTCGCAGCCGTAATGACCAAGTCGCTACCGATATTCGTTTATGGTTACGTGACGAAACCGATGTGATTTTGGCTGAGCTGACGCGTTTGCAGCAAGGCTTACTTGGTTTAGCTGATAGCTACGCTGATACCATTATGCCTGGCTTTACTCACCTGCAAACTGCGCAACCAGTGACTTTTGGTCACCATATGCTGGCGTGGTTTGAAATGCTCTCGCGTGACTACGAGCGTTTAGTCGATTGCCGTAAGCGTACCAACCGCATGCCGCTGGGTAGCGCAGCATTAGCCGGTACTACATATCCGATTGATCGCGAGCTGACCTGTGAATTGTTGGGCTTTGAAGCTATTTCGGGTAACTCGTTAGATGGTGTATCTGATCGTGACTTTGCCATTGAGTTTTGTGCAGCGGCCAGCATCGCCATGATGCACCTCTCGCGTTTCTCGGAAGAGTTAGTGTTGTGGACCTCAGCACAGTTTCAGTTTATTGATCTGCCAGATCGCTTCTGTACCGGCAGTTCGATTATGCCGCAAAAGAAAAACCCTGATGTGCCAGAGTTAGTGCGTGGTAAAAGTGGCCGGGTCTTTGGTGCGCTGATGGGGCTGTTAACTTTGATGAAAGGCCAGCCTTTAGCGTACAACAAAGATAACCAAGAAGATAAAGAGCCACTGTTTGATGCGGCCGATACCTTACGCGACAGTCTGCGTGCTTTTGCTGATATGGTGCCAGCCATTGTGCCGAAAAAAGAGATGATGCGTGAGGCTGCGTTGCGTGGTTTCTCGACCGCGACTGACCTAGCTGACTATTTAGTGGGCAAAGGTTTACCTTTCCGTGATTGCCATGAAATTGTTGGGCATGCGGTGGGTTACGGTGTGAAGACGGGTAAAGATTTAGCGCAAATGAGCTTGGCTGAGTTGCAGCAGTTCAGTACTGAAATCGGTGACGATGTGTTTGACGTGTTGACCTTAGAAGGCTCAGTTAATGCGCGTAACCATATTGGTGGTACGGCACCTGCGCAAGTGCGTGCCGCGGTGCAACGTGGCCGTGATTTATTAGCCAGCCGTTAAGTGACAGTCACTTGCGACTGTATAGAGATTTTTAAGGAGATGAGCGTGACGGATAAACCGAGAGATTTACGCTTTCAAGTATCGGCGGATCGCTCTTCAGCCAGTCGCAAGGTACGTTATGTGGAAACTAACCAAGGTGATGCAGAGGATTGCATGCTGTGTCAGCTGGATGAAGGTGGTGTGCCTGTGAGCGAAACTGAAAAACACACAGCT
>JAAZCO010000023.1 GCA_012513235.1 Gammaproteobacteria bacterium | reverse complement strand
GCGACGAGCCACAACCAAGTGCCATGGCGCACCAAAGCAATAGCGGCTTCGATACTGGCGGCGCTGGCGGGTTGTGTGCCACCGAGAATTGGACGTTGTTTAATTCCGCTGGGATAAGGTGATGGTCCACCAAGGCGTATATTTAACGCACCGGCACCAGCCGCCATGACGGGGCCAGCATTAGGGCTGTCCCATTGTGGTGCTTGGGTGCGCCAACAGTGCATGGCTAGTTTACGATTGCCCAGTAGCGCGTAAGTTAAAGCGGTCAGGCGTGCGGGTAGCCAGCCTAAAATATCGTCTAAACGTGCGGCAGGGCGGCCAAAATAGAGAAACTGCGGGCTGCGATAGCCCCACATCGCATCTAAAGTATTGATCATGCGATGCAGTACTACGCCGGGAATACCAGCAATCAGCAGCCAAAATAGGCTGGCAAACACCGCATCGGCACCGTTTTCTAGCATCGATTCAGTGGCAGCAGCCGCTACGCCTTGCTCATCTAAAGCGCTGGCTTGGCGGCTAACAATACGGCTGACCTGCGCGCGGGCATTGTCCAGCTGGCCCAGCTGCAGTGGATAAGCCACAGCCAAACCGTGTTCTGTCAGCCCACGCAGTGAAATCGCTAACCAGAGAGCGACAGTTTGAGCCGCAATCAGCCCGATGCCATCCAGCACACTAGAAATCCATAGCGCTAGTGCCAAGATTGGTAAAGTCGCCAACAGCAAAGCAATTGAGCCAGCCATTAGGCTGCGCGCAGGGCGGTGCGGCTGGGTATTCCATCTTTTTTCTATGCGGCTAACAAAGTTGCCAAAGCCAACTAAAGGGTGCCAACGTTTGGGTTCGCCTAGTAGGCGATCGAGCAGCAGGGCGAGCAGACAGACAAGAAAAGGAGCAAATAGTGACACCGAATTTCCCTAACACCGCAGGTGGTCATAGTTGTTAATAGTGACAAAGTCATAATGCGAGCCAGCCTACCTGATTGCGCCTCAGCAGAATATGCTTTTGCGGTGTTCTAGCTCGATTTAACTCTACATTTTCACCTTAAGCCGCAGTAGCTATTACAGATTATTGCTGGGTGTATCTTTTAAGGTTAATGCCAAGCCAGCGATAGCCATGACAACGCGCTGACAGCGTTGCGCTAAGGCTTGATTGAGCCAGCCCAGCTCGTCACAAAACTGCCGAGTGAGAGGGTCCATGCCGATGATGCCCAATCCGGTTTCGTTACTGACAATCACTAAAGGGCCTGGATACCCCTCGATCTGGGCTAAAAAAGCGTCGCGTTGGATCTGCAGTTGCTCGCCGCCAGCGTACAACAGATTGCTCAGCCATAAGCTCATGCAGTCAATCAGCAGGCAGGGTGCGGGAATCAGTTGTGCATGTTGTTGTAACACCTTGCCTAAATCCAACTGCTCTTCCACTAACCCCCAGTCCTGTGGGCGAATGGCTTGGTGGCGACTGATGCGCTTGGCCATTTCATCATCACCCGCTGTGGCGGTGGCGACATACACCACCGGCGCTGCTTGGTTTGCCGCTTGTGCTTCGGCTAAGGCGGTTTTGCCAGAGCGAATACCACCTAGAACTAGGGTGTGACAGCTGTTGATCATGCAGAACTCCAGAATAGAACGATTAAGGTGCTGGGCGCTGGTTGGCTTGAACAGATTCCAGCAAAAAACTCTCCACCTTTTAAGTGGTGGGCCGATCATAGAATATAAGTCGCTACAGATTGGCGCAGCGGCATATTTATTCGTTGGATTGACGCGCAAAGCGATAGAACAAATTGGGTTCGCTGACCACATATAAATGCTCGTCTGCATCCATACTCACACCTTCGGCTTGCGGGATACCGCGGCGTAAACCCGCAAAGCCCCGTGATAGCGAGCGAAAACTAATCACTTCACCACTTGTAGTTATTTCGATCAGCAGCTTGGATTCATCGCTGAGCAGAATCAAATGCCCCGTTTTTTGATCAAAGGTGGCGGAGGATAGGTCAGTGGCAAAGACATTGTCTTGCACCCAATCCGATAGATTGCGCACCTGAACGGACAGCCCTTATTCTAAGCTGGCGCGGATACCGCTGACTTCCAGAAATTGGATTGGATCACGCTCTTTAGCGACATAGAGACGATCATTGTTTAGATCATAAGCTAAGCCTTCGATGCCTTTATTATCCTCGTCCCAGAGCGCTAAGGTGATTGAAGAGTGCTCATCATGTTGTAGTTCAGCTTGGCTCTGTATGCGGCCATCCGCGCCGATGGGGATGTTGATAATCACCAGTTGATGATTAGTTCGACATCGCTTGACTGTAACTGACCACGCGGTTACGACCTTGCTGCTTGGCTTGATACAGTGCTAAGTCAGCTTTTTGTAAAAGATGCGCTAACTCTGTGTCTGTAGCGCCGAGCATCACTAAACCAATTGATACGGTGAAGTTGATCTTGTCATGTGCACTGATAGGAACTTGGCATTGAGCAATATCGCTTCTTAAGCGCTCAGCTATGTCTTGGGCTTGCGCGAATGAAGTATCGGGTAGCAGTACGGCAAATTCTTCACCGCCAATACGCCCGAGTACATCGGTGTCACGCAATGCAGTAATTGCGGTATTAGCTAACTCTTGCAAAACCAAATCACCAATGGCATGGCCGTAGGTGTCGTTGACCTTTTTAAAACGATCGGCGTCCAGCATGAGTACGGCTAATGGGGTGTCTTGTTGCAGTGCACGTTCCAGTTCAGCTTCACCTTGGGCATAAAAGTGCCTGCGGTTGCTAATTCCGGTCAGAGTATCGATATTGGCTTGTCGCTCTAAAATCGCACGTGTCTGTTGTTCTTGTTGGTGATTCAGCTTCTTTTGTACGGTTAAATAAGCGCCCAGCCATGCCAAGCATGCAATCATTAAAACCAGTAAGCCCAGTAAAGTACGCCCTAAAGGTTGATGTAAAAAAGAATGTGCATACAGCACTTCATTGGGTAGGAAAATAACCAGCTTCCAATCGGTATTGTCGTAAGACTCAGGTGAAATAAAAGGGTGGTGCTGCATACTGAAATGAGCCGGTTGACTGTCAAGAAAGTTTAACGGATCAACACTTTCATAACGAAAAACACCTGTTTTTGTTTCTAAAATGCCTGATTGATGCGCACGAATTATAGGCCATACATTGGGGAAGAACTGACTAAAATTATGATCAGGACGATTTAAGTCCGCGCCCCATTCGTTGTCGCGCTCATGGTTGCTTAGCCAATAACCTTGGTTGTTAAGCAACATACCTTGCTGGTCAATGCGCTGCGTCATCAGCTCACGAAAACGGACGAGCATGCCTTTAGCAAGGTAGTTAATCACCAGTACACCCGCGGGTTGACCTTGTGCATCGTGCACGGCGGTGGAAAAGCGTAAGGTCGGTTTATGCGGCAATTCTAAAACGCCTTGCTCAATATTCAGGTCCATTGCTGAAATATACAGCTGGCCCGGTGGCATTTTTTGTGTGGCTGTGAAGTAGTAGCGCTGCGCTTTATTTTGTAGCTCATGCTGCGGAATCAAAACTGCTTGTTGATCAACTAAATTAACCCTGATTTGCTCTTGTCCTGCGTTATCAAGCAAACGTATTTGATCAAAGCGATGAAAGGAGGTAGAAATATTTTTAAAGATGTTTTCAAGGCGTGCTTTTTGTTCAGCAGAGCCTTGCGCTAGGTAATCATTTAAAGCATCTGATTTAACAATTAAATCCAACATATGCAGCTGTTCATACATCTCTTTTTGAAACATTTGTATAGCTGATACAACAGAGATTTCTTCTTGCGCAAGCAGTTGTTTTTGTAGGCCTTTTTGGTATTGCTGATAAATAGGCCAGCTCACTATAGATATAACTAAAGACAGCAGTAAGAACAAAATTAAAAAGCGCTTAAATACAGCATATTTATCCTGCAAATACAGGCTTTGAGGGGGCAGTTCATTGCCTATTATGGTCTGCTGCAAGTTACATATCCTTTTATTAAGACCGCTAGCAACTCTTTTACAATGAACAGCAAGAGTAAAATAAATAATATTTGAAAACTGAAAAATAACACCGCGCCCGCGAGGACTGTGGGGCTGGTAGTTGGTCGCGCATAAAAGTAGCACCTGACTGCAAGTCAGTAGGTGCTAGCTGTAAATTGATTAGATGAGCTGTTGAGCTGTATGCAGTATGTGCATAGGGGCAATCAATCGCTCAACCGCCTCCTATAATAGCTTGATACCGCCTAAGCTGGCTATAGAGTCAGAGCTGACCCACTTGGCATTTATTATTGCGCTGTCTTGGGAGCCAATAGGGTGTTTTTTCTTAAGACAACTTTCCAGCCCTGTGCAGTTCTACGAAAGTGCCAGACGTTGTTTGACACACGATCAATCGCAAAGCCTGCTGGGTCATAAGTGATCAGCAAGGTATTGCTACGTGCATAGGCATCGTCTTGCTCAATAGTGATTTGTGGCGCGCCCATAAAGTGCATACAACCTGCTGCGACATAGTCTTGGTGCATTTGACTGGCCACCATCTCCTTGAGTTGCTGACGACCTTTCCAGCTGCCGACATTGTGCACAATGTACTCGCCATCTTCGGTCCAGAGGTTGGCGACGGCATCGCCATCGCACAAATCAACGTAAAACCCATAGCTTAAAATAAGATTATTAATGGCCAGCATATCGGCAACCGTATCGCGGTTTGGATTCGGGTTGGAAAATACATCATCAGTCATGGTCAATCGGCCTTTTTATTATTAGTAAATTAAAGTGCTCTGGTGCTGCTCAGAGCTAGACACACATAGTGTTTGAACGCTGTATATATACAATAAATCAGCGCGTTTGACTGTAAAAAACTGTGTTTTTGCGCGCTGCATTGGGTGCTGAAATATAGTGTATTGCTATGCTTTTTATTTTAATAATGATAATTGTTTGCGTTTTTTTGCTGTCTTTAATTGGGGTTTTGTTTTGCGTTATATAATTAAAAAATATCAATAATATGATTTTTATAATGTCATGAAACAAGTGTTAGTTGTGCCTATAAATCGAAGATAACTAATACTATTCTCGAATAGATATTATATTTTTACTTGAAACTATATGCCTAGATACTATAAGGTAATAAGCAATGTTATCCGTGGGAGAGTATTTTGAGTAAGAAAAAAATCGCTATATTAGGCGCAGGTCCAAGTGGTTTGGCGCAATTGCGTGCATTTGAAGCAGCTCGTCTAGCTGGGGTTAAGGACCTG
>JAAZCO010000176.1 GCA_012513235.1 Gammaproteobacteria bacterium | reverse complement strand
GTGTTAGACCTACCTTGTGGTGCCGGTCGCTTTTGGCCGATGTTAGCCGAACAGCCCAATCGCGTGATTTTGGCTGCTGACAACTCTGCTGATATGTTAAATATTGCCCGCGCCTCACAACCAGCGCATATCACCGAGCATGTGCGCACCTTTCAAACCTCAGCTTTTGCCATCGATTTGCCAGATAATTCGGTCGATAGCATCTTCTGCATGCGCCTCTTGCATCATATTGAAGAGCCAGAGCACCGCTTAGCCTTACTTAAAGAGTTTCATCGCACCACGCGTGACAGCGTAATTATCTCACTCTGGGTCGATGGTAACTACAAAGCCTGGCGTCGCAAAAAACTAGAGAAGCAGCGCTTACAAGAAGATCCATGCTATAAAAGCGCTAACCGCTTTGTGATTAGCCAAAAAACTGTTGAACAAGAATTTGTTCAAGCCGGATTTAGTATTCAAAACCATCTCGATTTTATACCTGGCTATTCGATGTGGCGCGTGTATGTTTTACGTAAAAAATAACTAAGTCATAAGAGGCATGGCATGAGTATAGCTGGACAATTTCACGATATGGACTTCAATGCATGGTGGGCACGCACTGGTAAATGGGTTGAAGAACCTAACCAGCGTCGCGGTGGCGAAAGTGGCGTGCAGCTTCTTGCACCTAAGACACCCGAAGAGCCTTGGCTGTATAGCAAACGTCAAATCAATCATATGTTTTTTTCGTTGCGCTACCCCTTTGGCCATCCCACTGCCTTACGTGAAAAGAATGCCATACAAGCCCTAGAACACTTAGGTGTTAAAGTGCCGCATATTGAATTTTATGGTGCCGTAAAAAAAGGCAAAGACTGGCATGCATTATTGATTACGCAAGCGCTAACGGGCTTTGTTGATTTAGAGCAATGGTATAGCCAGCAACGCACGCAACCTATGAACAGCACACTGGTTTCAGCGGTACTGCAACAAATAGCGCACAATTTTTATAAAATGCATTTAGGTGGCTGGCAACATGGCTGCAGTTACGCCAAGCATATTTTCATCAAGTGCGAGCCGCAGCAATCACCAGAGGTTGCTTTTATTGATTTAGAAAAAGCCCGGCGCCGTTGGCCACCACATAAGGCCGCTGTAAATGATATCAAGCAATTCGGGCGTCACCGTGGCGATATGCCTGAAGAGCATTGGCAGATTTTTTTACAGCATTATTGCAACCTAAGCCCTAAATTACGTACTCAACTAGCGTAGCTTTTGTATATGATGCTGCTCAAATATATAACCCTCTGCGCTGTTACATAGGCGTCACTCATAGTTTCTAGGAATGCTTGCGTGCACACAAAAAGAATCTCATTAAGCTCACACTTACTCTTTACCGCAATTAGTATTGCCTTATGGCTACTGCTGTTAAGTGGTCTGCGTGCGCTACTCTTAGCCTACAACCAAGAAATGCTCGGCAGTACCAGTGGCGCTGACTTAGTTGAAGCCTTTAGTAATGGTCTGCGTTTTGATTTGCGCTTGATTGTCTATATCAGCATCCCGTTGCTACTGGGTATTGCCATTCCTTGGCTCATGAATCAGCGTCGCCTCTTGGTTGGCTGGCTGACGCTCACTGCCGGTGTCAGTATTTTACTGGGCATTATTGAACTGGATTTTTACCGTGAGTTTCACCAACGCCTGAACAGTTTAGTTTTCCAATACCTCAATGAAGACCCAGCCACTGTATTGAGTATGCTCTGGCATGGTTTTCCAGTGGTCACTTTGCTCAGTGCGTGGTTAGGTTGCTCACTAGTAATGTATGCACTCTTCTCGGTGGCAGAGCGCACAACCCGCGCTTACACTGCAGCAGACCAAGGCTACAGCTATGTCACCCAAGGCGTGACCTTTGCACTGTGCTTAGTGATTTGTGTGGTAGCGGCGCGCGGCACCTTGCGTCAAGGCCCGCCACTGCGTTGGGGTGATGCTTATACTACGCATTCGATGTTTGCCAATCACTTAGGACTTAACCCCGTATTAAGCTTATATAACGCGGCAAAAACTACTTTTTCTGCGCACCGCGATAATATTTGGAAAGCCACGCTCCCCGCTGAGCAAGCGCAAGATATCACCCGTGATTTAGTCCTCACTACACATGATGAACTTATCGATGCCGATAGCGCAGCCATTCGCCGCATCTATTCACCCGTGACTGACACGCAACTGAATGCGCGTAATGTCGTAGTGATTCTGATGGAAAGCTTTGCTGGGCGTTATACCGGTGCGCTAGGCAGCAAAGACAACATCACCCCCGAGTTTGATAAGCTGGCTAAAGAAGGTTTGCTGTTTACCCGCTTCTTCTCCAATGGCACCCACACCCACCAAGGCATGTTTGCCAGCATGGCCTGCTTCCCTAACCTGCCGGCCTTTGAATACTTAATGCAAAGCCCTGAGGGTGGCAATCAGTTCTCGGGGTTACCGCAACTTTTAAGTGCACGTAAATTCCAAGATGCCTATGTGTATAACGGCGACTTTGCTTGGGATAATCAGCAAGGTTTCTTTAGTAATCAAGGCATGACCAACTTTATTGGCCGTAATGATTATGTCAATCCTGTGGTCTCTGACCCGACTTGGGGCGTGTCCGACCAAGATATGTTTGACCGCAGCATAATCGAGCTCAATAAGCTGAAAAGTGACAAGCCTTTTTATGCCTTGTTGCAAAGCCTGTCCAATCACACACCTTATGCATTACCCGATAGCTTGCCGACCGAAACAGTCACGGGGCACGGCAGCTTAGATCTACACCTGACAGCGATGCGTTATTCCGACTGGGCCTTAGGTGAGTTCTTTAAGAAAGCCAAACAGCAACCTTGGTATAACGACACGCTCTTTGTGGTACTGGGTGACCATGGTTTTGGTGCGCCCGAGCAAATGACGGAAATGGACTTGTACCGTTTCCATGTGCCCATGCTATTGATTGCGCCGGGTATTCAAGAAAAATGGGGTACAGAAAACGCGACCGTCGCCGCACAAGTGGATATGGTGCCAACCATCATGGGTCGTTTAGGCGAACAGGTACAGCACCAGTGCTGGGGCCGTGATTTACTCACCTTGCCACAAGATGACCCAGGCTTTGCCATTATCAAGCCCTCAGGTAGCGACCAAACTGTGGCGCTGATTAAAGATGACCGTATTGTGATTAAGCCCAAAGACTTGGACGCGCGCGTCTGGACCTACCAGCTTGGTAGCAACCCACAGAGTGCGCCAGCTACAGAGCACGCAGATGATGCGCAACTCTTACAGCAGCTCAATGCCTATATCCAAACGGCCAC
>JAAZCO010000175.1 GCA_012513235.1 Gammaproteobacteria bacterium | reverse complement strand
GTTGATGCTGGTGATCGCCAGCTACCGATGCTGGCGCAAGGTGATGATGGTGTGCGACGTTTTATTGCTTTGATTGATGAGTGCTATGACCGACGTATCCCAGTGTATATTGAAGCTGCGGTTGCTTTAGAGGAACTGTACACCCAAGGTTATTTAGCCTTTGCTTTTCGTCGAACTTACAGTCGTTTAAAAGAAATGCAGTTGGAGCGCTTTACCAAGGCATAAAGCGTGGTTGTTGAACTCGCTTTTGTTATAGTGCCGCTTATTTATTATGTTGAGTTTAAGGGGATGCATTCGATGCATACAAGTATTCGTATATTGGCTTTGGCTAGTTTAGCGTTTTTAGCGGCTTGTTCGTCGCGCGCACCGATCACTGAGCCTGTGCCTGCACCGCGCGCAACAGCAGCGGTGTTTGATCCTACGGCGGATGATGTGCTGTTTCGTGCCATTGGTTTGGTCGGCACACCTTATGTGTGGGGCGGCAATACGCCGTCGTCAGGTTTTGATTGCAGTGGTTTAATTAAGTTTGTGTATAACGATGCAGCAGGCATTCACTTGCCACGTACCACCGCACAAATGATGCAGATGCAAGGTAAATATGTAGCGCGTAATAAGTTACGCAGCGGTGATATTGTGTTTTTTAGTACCGCGGGGCACGGGCGCGTCAGTCATGCCGGTATTTATGTGGGTGAAGGTCGCTTTGTCCATGCACCATCCTCAGGCGGTACCGTACGCCTAGACAGTGTCGACTCTAAGTATTGGAGTAAAGCCTATTTGCAGGCTAAGCGCGTTTTAAATGCTGAGACTTTAGTGGTTAATCCTTAAGTCGAGCTGGTGCTAGAGAGCACACTAGTACAAGCTGCGCGCATATAGACCAAGAACAAGAGAGTGGATATGAGTGAGCAGCAGCAACCGCGCATCGGTATTATCGGTACCGGAGCCGTGGGTGGTTTTTATGGATTTATGCTGGCACGCGCAGGCTTTGAAGTGCATTTTCTATTGCGCAGTGAATATGATGCGGTGAGCAGAAACGGCTTACATATCAGCAGTGCCGTACATGGCGAGTTGCATGAGCCTAAAGTCCATGCTTGGAATGATCCCGCCTTAATGCCTCAGTGTGACTGGCTATTCATCGGGGCGAAAACCACCAGTAACGCAGCTCTAGCCCCCATTATTAATCAAGTCGCCAAAGCGGGCGCTAAAGTTGTACTGCTGCAAAATGGCTTAGGTATTGAAGATGCCATGCGTCCTTTATTAGACAGCCACCTGCATTTGTTGGGCGGATTGTGCTTTATCTATGTGCATCGCAGTGGGCCCGGCGTGATTAAGCATCAGGCACAAGGTGGCGTGAACCTGGGCTACCACAGCGGTCCGGCCACGCAAGAAGAAGGCTATGCACTGGCGCAGATGGGTGTGAGCTTTTTTACGCAGGCCGGCTTAGATTCCAAAGCCTTGCCAGTATTACAGCAAGCGCGTTGGCAAAAACTGGTGTGGAATATTCCCTATAACGGCTTATCAGTACTGCTTAACAGTGATATCGAGCAGTTGATGAGCGAAGCGCACAGTCGCGAGCTGGTCACGCAGTTGATGGAAGAGACCATGATGGCCGCACAAGCCTGCGGTTATACGCTGCCTGATAACTTAGTGCAGGCGCTGCTCAAATACACTGATGCGATGCCAGCCTACTTACCCAGCATGTTCCATGACTTTAATCAAAAGCGTCCCATGGAGCTGCAAGCCATTTATCATGCGCCCTTAGCTGCAGCGCAAGCAGCAGGCTGTGCGATGCCTAAAACTAGCATGTTGTTACAAACACTGGAATATTTGTCAGCGCAATAAGTGGTGTTGACGCAGTCAAGCCATGGCTTGATTGATACCCTGTAAACAGCTCAGTGCTGTTGTTTAAGCCATTGCATCAGAGTCTAAGGCGCTGGCTGCTGCGAGTTGCTTGAGCGACTAGAGTCCGAACCTTTATGGCGTTTAAGCGGCAACCGACAGTAAATAGTGTGCCAGTCTTAAGACAGCGCTAGGGTTTGTGGAGCGTAGCAGGTAAAATGCAGGTTTTTACCTGTTGCGGATCATGTCATGAGTAGTGTGTTGGCCAGTCAAAAGAAATTACAGAAACGTTTACAGCGCCTCGCTGGCGAAGCCGTGACTGATTTCAAGATGATTGAAGAAGGCGACAAGGTGATGGTGTGCCTGTCTGGCGGTAAAGACAGCTACGCCATGCTGGATATGTTGCTGCATTTACAAAAAGTCGCGCCGATCCAGTTTTCTCTGGTGGCCGTGAATATGGATCAGAAACAGCCGGGTTTTCCTGAGCATGTGCTGCCTGCCTACTTAGAGTCCGTGGGTGTGGAGTACCATATTATTGAGAAAGACACTTACTCAGTGGTCAAAGAGAAAATTCCTGAAGGACGCACCACCTGTTCGCTGTGTTCACGTCTACGTCGCGGCACCCTGTATACCTACGCCGATGAGATTGGCGCAACTAAAATGGCGCTTGGGCATCACCGCGATGATATTTTAGAAACCTTTTTCTTAAATATGTTCTTTGGTGGCACGCTAAAAGCCATGCCGCCTAAATTATTGTCCGATGATGGACGCAACGTCGTGATTCGTCCTTTGGCCTACTGCAAAGAAAGCGATATTGCTGAGTATGCGCAGATTCAAGGCTTCCCCATTATTCCGTGCAACTTATGTGGCTCGCAAGAAAATCTACAGCGCCAAGTGGTGAAGGGGATGCTGCAAGAGTGGGAAGCGAAAACGCCCGGCCGTTTAGATATTATGTTCCGCTCGTTGCAGAACGTTGCACCTTCGCAGTTAGCGGATCGACAGTTGTTTGATTTCGCCAATTTGACTATTGATACACAGGCACAGCCGCGTTATTTGGATGTGATGAGCCTGTAAAGGTCAATTTAATGGCAGTCTTGCGTCTGTGTCGGTACGGTTAGGACTGTAAAGCCTGAGGCAGCAGAGAGATTGCTGGGTTGGCTTGGTTTTTGCTTTGGTTATGCCAGTATTGGCTTATGGTAGGAGCATCACTATGGCAACCACGGATTTTTTATTACAGTCGACAGCGCCGGTGCGTACGCAGCCGAGCGCTGCTGATAAGGCTGCCAGTCAGCGCAGTGCTGCAGTGCCGGAGCGCAGTTTTTCATCCGTGTATGCCCAGCAGCGCGCGAGTACAACGCAACAACAGCAAACCCAGCATGCTAAACAGCACGATGCTAGCGCCGAGCAAGATAAACAAGGTTCTGTTGGGCAACAGTCGGTGGCCGAGCAGACAGAAACCTCGATTAAAGGTCAGCCGGTTCAAGATACTAAAACGATCGCCAGTTCTAAGCTTGCAGACGCACAAACACAGAGTGCGATGACCGACGAAGACTCTATCGATGCCGTACTCACGCGAACAACTGACCATAACGCAGCACTGTTAACCCAAGACAGCCTTGAGCAGCCTGTAGATGAAGAGCAATGGCTGGATCCCTTGTTGTTAATGGCTCTGGCAGCCTTACCGAGCGAATACACAAGCGATACGGCTACTGCTGAAACTGCTGGTAAGGTTGTGCTCGGGCAGAGTGCTAGCAGCTTGCTTGTGTCTGATATAGAAGCAGAAGGCGATGAACTGCATCTGGAATCAGAAAATGTTTTAGTGAGTGCTAAACAGGGCAGTGCTGCTGAAGATGTCGATGGGGTTGAGAAGTCGATACTGCTTGGTCATGCTCCAGGTAAAAGTGTAGATGGCCTGACTGAAAAGACCAATGCGGATAAAAACAGCTCTGCAGCGCTGCTGGAAAGTGTGAAAGCCGCGCCAGATACCTTGCTGGATACTAAGGCGGTGACGCCAACCGATACCATTCGAGCGGATATGCAGCCACGACCTGAAGCCTTGGTTGCGGTTGAGCAGGCTCGTGCAGTGCCCGGTGCTGCGATAGCCATGCAGCAGCCTGGTTGGACTCAGGAAGTGACAGATAAAGTGATGTGGATGTCGGCGCAGAACTTAAAGTCAGCAGAGATTAAACTCGATCCGGCTGAGTTAGGGCGCTTAGATATTAAAATTGATATGACCCAAGAACATACACAAGTCAGCTTTACCAGCGCCAATGCTGGCGTGCGCGAGTCATTGGAGTCGCAGATGTACCGCTTACGTGAGCTGTTTGCTCAACAAGGTATGCAAAATGTTGATGTGGATGTGTCTGATCAATCACAGCAACAAGCTCAGGCACAAGAGCGCACGAGTGGACACAGCGCTAGCGGTACTCAGACTGAGGCTGATATGACAGAGCAACAGCATGTATCATCCATTGGCGAACAGCAGGATGGTCGGCTGGGTTTAGTGGATTATTATGCCTAAGCAAGCCTGCAGGCTTGGATTAGACTGGTAAACTGCTGCATACGATTTTTATTCAATGGTACACATATGGCAAAGCAACCTGAGACAGCGGGACAGGCAACAGTGGCACCGAAAAAAAGTAATCTTAAAACCATTATTTTGATTGTGGTGGGGTTAGTGGTTGCGATTGCTCTCTCGGTGGTGGGCACTTGGTTTTTCCTCAGTCGTTCCAGCACTGATGTTGCTGACACCTCGGCAGTGAGTAGTGCGGTTAAGCAGCGCGCGATTTATGAGGTGTTAACGCCAGCCTTTGTGGTGAATTTTAAAAGCCAAGGTAAGCCGCGTTACTTACAGGTGAGTGTGGCATTGATGGCGCGCAATAAAGCTGACTTAGATGCTTTGAAAGTGCATATGCCAACCCTGCGTAACCAGTTGGTGATGCTGTTTTCCAGTCAAGAGTTTGCAGAATTAAATACGCCCTTGGGTGTGGATTTACTGAAACAAAAAGCGACCATTGCTGTACAAGAGCTTGCATTGATTGAAGTGGGTAAACCTGTGGTTGAGCAAGTGCTGTTCACCAACGTTGTCATGCAGTAAGTAGTGATAGGAATAACTTAAAATGGCAGTACAAGACTTACTTTCACAAGAAGAAATTGATGCGCTGTTACATGGTGTTGATGACGGTCTGGTGGATACCGATGATGACGCAGTCCCTAACTCCATCAAGCAATACGACTTAACCAGTCAAGATCGTATTGTACGCGGGCGCATGCCAACGCTGGAAATGATCAACGAGCGTTTTGCCCGCTATACGCGTATCAGTATGTTTAACTTGTTGCGCCGTTCGGCTGATGTGTCGGTCGGTGGTGTGCAAGTGATGAAGTTTGGTGAATACGTACATTCTTTATATGTACCCACCAGCTTAAATTTAGTAAAAATGAAGCCCTTGCGCGGCACTGCTTTATTTATTTTAGATTCACGCTTGGTCTTTAAACTGGTGGATAACTTCTTTGGTGGGGACGGCCGTCACGCTAAAATTGAAGGTCGCGAGTTTACACCTACTGA
This sequence comes from Gammaproteobacteria bacterium, assembly GCA_012513235.1. GTDB lineage: Bacteria > Pseudomonadota > Gammaproteobacteria > Pseudomonadales > Pseudomonadaceae > Denitrificimonas. The sequence continues at coordinate 1,436 of JAAZCO010000175.1, read as the reverse complement.
GTTGCGTGTGGTGCGCATGGTGTTGGATCAAGCCTTTATTGATTTACAAGAAGCGTGGCATGCCATTTTAGATGTCAGTTTTGAGTATATGAACTCGGAAGTGAACCCCGCACTGGCTAATATTGTCAGCCCTAGCGAAGTGGTGGTGGTGTCCACCTTCCATATTGAACTGGATGGCGGTGGTGGTGATTTACACGTCACCATGCCATACGCCATGATTGAGCCGATTCGTGAAATGCTCGATGCTGGTTTTCAGTCGGATGTGGATGATCAAGACGAGCGTTGGAGTAAGGCCATTCGTGAAGATATTCTCGATGTGAAAGTGCCTTTAACCTCCACCGTGGTGCGTCGCCAACTTAAGCTGCGCGATATTTTAAATATGCAGCCGGGTGATGTGATTCCGGTTGAGATGCCAGAGACCATGTTGCTGCGGGCCAATGGTGTGCCTACTTTCAAGGTTAAATTGGGTGCTAACCATGGCAACTTAGCTTTGCAAGTTGTCGGTCCGGTACTTAAAACCCGTTAATTTTTGCTTGTGTTGGATAGTTGAGAACAGAATATGAATGACGAAAACGAAGAAATTTCCAGTGATGACCAAGCTTTAGCTGATGAGTGGGCAGCGGCTTTATCTGAGGCAGGTGCAGACACCGATCAAGATGAAATTGATGCCATGCTGGCTGAAAGCACAGGACCGGCTAAAGCGCCGATGCAAGAATTTCCTGATCAGCACCGTATGAACGAAGAAGATATGATCACCACTTTAGGTGGGCCCAATCTGGATGTGATTCTTGATATTCCTGTAAGCATCTCGATGGAAGTGGGCAGCGCGGATATCAGTATCCGTAACCTGTTACAGCTCAATCAAGGCTCAGTGGTGGAGTTGGATCGCTTAGCGGGTGAGCCTTTGGATGTCTTAGTCAATGGCACTTTGATTGCCCATGGCGAAGTGGTTGTGGTCAATGAGAAGTTTGGTATTCGTTTGACTGATGTCATCAGTCCAAGCGAGCGCATTAAGAAGCTACGGTAAAGACGATGCGTTTTTTGATCATGCTGATGATGTTGGCGACCCCGCAGCTGTGGGCCGCTGAGACTGCTGTGCTAGAGAAATCCAGCGTAGCCAAGGCGTTACCGAGCAGCTCGGGCGTATTAGATTCGAGCCCTGTAACTGGCCAGTTGTTGCAGTTGGTGTTGGGCTTGATGCTGGTGATTGGCTTGATCTTTTTGCTGGCTTGGGTGGTACGGCGTGTGCAGCAAACCTTGCCAGTTAAGGGCTCCAATCAAGCGATTTCCTTGATTGCGACACAAGCCTTGGGTCCGCGTGATCGTTTGGTGTTGGTGCAAGTGGGGCAAGAGCAGGTGTTGCTGGGTTTAACCCCTGGCACTATTACGCCTTTGCATGTCTTGCAAGAGCCGGTTGTGGTGACTGCGCCACAGTC
>JAAZCO010000174.1 GCA_012513235.1 Gammaproteobacteria bacterium | reverse complement strand
CTGGCTCTAGTTAGGCCCGGGTTGGTGCTGCTGGTGCCTTGCACATCACCCCAGTTCCAATAGCGTTTATTGGTGAGGTTAAATAGGCCGGCATTAATGGATAAGTGCTCATCCAGTTGCCACCAGCCATTCAGGTCCAGAATGCCGTAACCTGCTGTTGCAAACTGATCAGCGGTTTGCGTTGTATCAATACGACTCTTTTTCGCCACTAAAGTCCAGCTAAGGTCGCCATCAAATTGGTCATTGGGTTGCTTGTAAGCCAATATCATCACACCTTTAAGTGGGTCGACACTGTTAAACGTTGCCGGTGCCGTGATCTTTACCGCCGGCATAGGCCAGTAAGTCATGTGTTAGATATTGATTGCTGGCGCTTACCATGTGCGTTATGACTTGGGTGTGCTGTTGCATTTATAGGATTTAAATAACTCTGAGACGCTGCAGCAATCTGTACTGATTTTTGCTGAGGCGGATCAGGAGATTACACACAAGGCAGCAGACTTTATTTGACCGCTACAGTATACGCCTGCGGTGGCACAGAAGGATTATTGTGCAAATTTGTAGTGAGTGCAGGTTGATTGCTGCGCTGCAATAGATTGTTATTTTAGCTGGATAAAAGCCACAGCATAGTTACCATTGCCGTGGCTTTTTTATGTTCACAGGATACTCGATGACCGTTATTTTAGTTTTACATGCCTTGCTGGTTGTGACCTTTACCGTGCGCATTTTATTGCGCGATGATTTGTCACCGCCGGGTCGTTTGGCGTGGTTTATTGTACTCAACGTGTTGCCGTATTTTGGTAGTGCGATTTACTTTTTATTTGGTGAAATTGATATCGGTAATCGGGCGGTGAAGCGTCACGATGAGATTTTTGATGAGATCAAAGCCAAGGCCGCAGATTTTATGGGTGAGCCGGCCAACACTGTTGATTTAATTGAGCGTATTTATCGGCCAGCCTTTCAGTACGCCAGCTCCATTAATGGTTTTCATCCGTTGGCGGGTAACAGTGCCGAGTTGATGGACGATGGCGAGATGACGCTGACGCGTATGGTAGCTGATATTGATGCCGCGACTGATCATGTGCATGTGCTGTATTACATTTGGCTGACCGACACCACTGGTACCGCGGTGGCGCAAGCGCTGATTCGTGCGGCGCAACGCGGTGTTACTTGTCGCGCGATGGCGGATGGTTTGGGTTCGCGTGGTTTGATCAAGTCAGCCTTGTGGAAACGTATGCAAGCGGCGGGTGTGCAGGTGGCGGTGGCGTTGCCTTTTAGTAATCTGTTGCGCACGGTATGGACCAGTCGTTTGGACCTGCGCAATCACCGTAAAATCACCGTGATTGATTCGCGAGTGACTTACTGTGGCAGTCGTAACTCTGCTGATCCAGAGTTTCTGGTAAAGGAAAAATACGGCCCGTGGATTGACATTATGCTGCGCTTTCAAGGCCCTGTGGTGGCGCAAAATCAGCTGTTGTTTGCCAGTGATTGGATGCAGGCCACCGGTGAAACGCTGGATATAATTCCTTTGCGCGCAGAAGCAATTGAGGGCGGTTTCCCTGCGCAAGT
>JAAZCO010000173.1 GCA_012513235.1 Gammaproteobacteria bacterium | reverse complement strand
ATGCACAGCGGTGATGAATTGCCGGCGGTATCGCGTGACGCCTCGCTGCGTGAAACCTTATTAGAAATGACGCAAAAAGGTTTAGGTATGACTTTAATTTTGGCGGCCGATCAAACGCTAGCTGGTATTTTTACCGACGGCGATTTGCGTCGTGCGCTGGATAAAGGTATTGATGTGCGTGATGCCAGCATTGCTGAACTCATGACTCATGGTGGCAAAACAGCGCGCCCAGATATGCTCGCTGCTGAAGCATTAAAAATTATGGAAGATCATAAAATCAGTTCTTTACCGGTGGTCAACGCGCAAAACCAAGCGATTGGTGCGTTAAATATGCACGATTTATTACGTGCAGGAGTCATGTAATGCTGCACTTAACTAACAGTGACTTAGTCCAACGCGCCCGCGCGGTACGTTTACTAGTTTTGGATGTGGATGGCGTACTCACCGATGGCAAGCTGTATTTTTTAGCCGACGGAAGCGAAGCTAAGGCTTTTAGTACCCTCGATGGCCAAGGCATTAAAATGCTGCAAAACTCAGGCGTAACTGTCGCTATTATTACCGGACGCACCTCAACTATAGTTGAGCGTCGCGCAGCTAATTTAAGTATTGCGCATGTGGTGCAAGGCCGTGAAGACAAACGCGTTGCTTTGGATGAGTTATTAGCCCGCTTGCAACTTTCTTACGATCAGGTTGCCTATCTAGGCGATGATTTACCAGATTTAGCACCGATTCGTTGTGTAGCGCTGGGTATTGCCGTGGCGAATGCCAATACCTTTGTGCGCCAACACGCACAGGGCGTCACATCGCTGCGCGGTGGCGAAGGTGCAGCACGCGAATTGTGTGAGTTTATTATGGCTGCGCAAGGTACCCTTGCAGACGCGCAGAACGCTTACTTATAATTTTGGGTTGTATTTATGTCTGCAAACTTACGTCTGGCGCTGTTCTTTTTACCGATCGCATTGATTGTCGCGGCGCTCGGCTATTGGAATATCCATAATCCTGCAGAAATTGAATCCGCAGCCTTTGCTCCACCGGATAATAGCATCGACTTTTTTGCGCAGGGCACCCACACTTTGCAATTCACCGATGCCGGCAGTATCAATTATGAACTCAATAGCCCACGCATTGAGCATACACAGCACGATGATGTCACCGTACTTTTGCAGCCCGAATTATTACTGTTTCGCGGCACTGAATTACCTTGGAAGATCAGTAGTGAGCGCAGCCATGTCAGCCCCAATGGCCAAGAAGTAGAACTGATTAAGCAGGTGCGTATTGCGCGTACCGATGAGAAAGGCCGCCCTACTCTGCTGACCACTGAGCATCTGATTTACGTGCCCGAAACAGACTACGCACACACAAAACTTGCAGTAAAAATCGAAGCAGCCAACGGCGTTACCACAGGTGTTGGCATGCAAACTTATTTAAATGAAAGTAAAATGCAATTACTTTCAAATGTGAGAGGCCGACATGAAGTTCGCTAGAACAACAGCTGTACTCCTTGCCACCAGTGTCAGCCTGCTCAGCAGTCTGGCCTATGCTTTGCCTTCAGATAGCAGCAAGCCGATTAACGTACAGGCTGACAGCGCTGAAATGGATGATAAGCGTGGCGTAGCGATTTACCGTGGCGATGTGATTATCACCCAAGGTACGCTCAAGATCACCGGTAATACTGTGACTATCACCTTAAATAAAAGCGGTGATATCGATGTGTTCACCTCGGTGGGTCAACCGGCATATTACGAGCAGCAGCCAGCTGAAGATAAAGAAATTGTGCAAGCGTATGGCAGAACCATTCAGTATTTTGCCGCCAATGAAAAAATCGTGATTGTTGACCAAGCTAAAGTCATTCAACAAGGCAGCACATTCCGTGGTGAGAAGATCATCTACGATACGAAAAAGCAAATCGTCACCGCAGGTCGCGCCAAGCAAGGTACGGTGAGCACACCAGCACCGCGTATCAACATGGTTATTCAGCCAAAAAACAAAGACACGCAAACAGAGTCTAGCGCGCCATGAGCAGCACCTTAACCGCTAAAAACCTAGCAAAAAGCTATAAAGGCCGTACTGTTGTCCATGACGTCAGCGTCTCCATTAAAAGTGGCCAAGTGGTTGGTTTACTCGGCCCGAACGGTGCGGGCAAGACCACCTGCTTTTATATGATTGTCGGCTTAGTCAAAGCAGACAAAGGCACGGTATTTATTGACGATACCGATGTCAGCTTTCAGCCTATGCACGGTCGTGCACGCACAGGTATTGGTTACTTACCACAAGAAGCCTCGATCTTTCGCAAACTCAGCGTGGCCGATAATATTCTGGCAATTTTAGAGTTGCGCAAAGATTTAGATCGCGCTGGCCGCATGCAAGCACTGGATGATCTGCTGCAAGAGTTTCATATCACCCACTTGCGTGACAGCAAAGGTATGAGCCTGTCGGGTGGTGAACGCCGCCGCGTTGAAATTGCTCGAGCTTTGGCCACTGACCCTAAGTTTATTTTGCTCGACGAACCCTTTGCCGGAGTTGACCCCATTTCTGTTGGCGATATCAAACAGATTATCAACCACCTAAAAGACAAAGGTATCGGTGTACTGATCACCGACCATAACGTGCGTGAAACCCTCGATATCTGCGAAACAGCCTATATCGTCAGCGCAGGTAAAATTATTGCTGAAGGCTCACCCTGCAGCGTCCTAGAAAACCAATTAGTTAAAGACGTTTATCTCGGTCAAGAATTTCACCTTTGACCCTAAGACAAAGGCTGTTATACCTATAGACACAGCCTTTTTTCTGCGCCACAAAAAACTTTATTGTTATGCGCCGCTTGTCAAGTCTATGCAAACGCGAAAAATTCAGGCATAAATCTTGCTAAGAGCCATGTATTAGCGCACTGATAATATAGGAGTCATGCCTTTCCACTATGAAAGCCTCACTCGTTTTAAAGATGGGTCAGCAACTGACCATGACCCCGCAACTGCAACAAGCTATCCGCTTGCTGCAAATGTCGACTCTAGACTTGCAAGCAGAAATCCAAGAAGCCTTGGACAGCAATCCTATGCTTGAAGTTGAGGATGACAACAATCCCAGCAGCAGTGGCAGCCAAAATACAGCGCAAGAACAATCGAGCCATACGCAAGCTGCTGAGCCTAGTGAAGCTACAGAAAACACTTCGAGCCCCGCTGAAACTACGGATTGGACTGAACAGATTCCCAGCGAGCTGGAAATCGACACCTCTTGGGATGACATTTACCAGTCCAGCGCCAGCAATATCCCCAGCTCAAACTCTGAAGAGTGGGATTTTACCAGCACCACTTCTGCGGGTATTGATCTGCAAACGCATTTACTTTGGCAGTTGAACCTCGCCAAAATGAGCGACAGCGACCGCATGATTGCCACCGTTATTATCGACAGCATCGGTAACGACGGCTATTTGCAAGAAAGTCTCGAAGAAATTCAAGAGTCCTTCGATCCTATGCAACATATTGAAATGGACGAAGTGGAGATGGTGCTCAAGCGTGTGCAACAATTTGAGCCTACAGGCGTTGCTGCGCGCAACCTGAGCGAATGCCTACTGCTGCAACTCAATACACTGCCCAGCGACACTCAGTGGCTTGCACAGGCTAAGACCCTATGCAAAGAGCACCTCGAACTGCTCGGTGGTCGTGATTACAATCAACTGATGCGCCGCATGCGTATCAAAGAAGACGCTCTGAAACATATCGTTGATCTTATTCAGACGCTTGATCCACGCCCAGGCTCAATTATTGAGAGTAAAGAGCCTGAATATATTGTGCCTGACGTGATTGTGCGCAAGGCCAATAACCGCTGGATTGTAGAACTTAACCCTGAAGTTGCGCCACGCCTCGGTGTCAATGCGCAATACGCTAGCTTTGTGCAGCGCGCCGACAACAGTGCCGATAACACCTTTATGCGCAACCAGTTACAAGAGGCGCGTTGGTTTATTAAAAGCCTGCAAAGCCGCAATGAAACCTTACTCAAAGTTGCCACGCAAATTTTAGATTACCAGCGCGGTTTTTTTGATTACGGCCCCGAAGCTATGAAACCTTTAGTCTTGGCAGAAATTGCAGAAGCAGTTGGAATGCACGAGTCAACCATTTCGCGCGTTACGACGCAAAAATATATGCATACGCCGCGCGGGATTTATGAGTTAAAGTATTTCTTCTCCAGCCACGTGAGTACTTCTCAAGGCGGCGAATGTTCATCCACAGCGATTCGGGCCATTATTGAAAAGCTGGTGGCGGCAGAAAATCCTAAAAAACCATTGAGTGATAGCAAAATCGCTGGTTTACTGGAAGAACAAGGAATTCAAGTGGCACGACGTACCATTGCCAAATACAGAGAATCCCTAGGTATAGCGTCTTCAACTGAACGAAAGCAGCTTTTATAGACGTTGGTCAGTAACACTTAATTTACGCAGGCGGTACAATCCTGCAAACACCGCACTAAGCAGTGAAACTAAGGAGAACGGTATGCAAATAACCATCACAGGTCATCAACTCGAAGTCACTGAAGCCCTACGTGAGTACATCAATAATAAATTTGCTAAGCTGGAGCGTCACTTTGATAAAATCACCAGCATCCGCGTAACATTGAGCGTTGAGAAAGTGAAACAAAAGATCGATGCAACTTTACTCATTGCAGGCGGTGATGTGAACGCTAACGCTGAGCATGACGATATGTACGCCGCGATTGACCTGCTGGTTGACAAGCTGGATCGTCAATTAATTAAACATAAAGAAAAACAACTGGATCGCCAAAAAGGCGTATTAGAACGTTAAGAACCATATGATTCGATTAGAACATATACTGACCCCGGAGCGTTCCCAAGTGAACGTACCGGGTGGCAGTAAAAAACGCGTACTTGAATACATTGCCCACTTAATTGCCTCTGACTTACCTGATATTGACGAAGACGTACTTTTTGAAAGCCTAGTGGCTCGCGAAAAGCTCGGTTCGACGGGCTTTGGCAATGGCATTGCTATACCTCATTGTCGCCTGATTGGCTGCACCACTCCGATCAGTGCTGTGCTACACCTAGAGACAGCCGTGGACTTTGACGCCATTGATGGCGAGCCGGTTGATCTACTTTTTGTCTTGTTAGTGCCTGAACAAGCCACTGATGAGCACCTTGAATTACTACGACAAATTGCCAGCATTTTTGAGCAAGATGATGTTCGTGAACGTTTGCGTAACGCGCGCGATAATGCCGCTTTATATCAAACAGTGCTTGATGCGCAACTTTAGAGGTTTTTGCTATGCGTTTAGTGATCGTTAGCGGCCGCTCTGGCTCTGGTAAAAGTACAGCTTTAAATGTACTGGAAGATAACGACTTTTACTGCATTGATAACCTCCCAGCGACCTTGTTACCTGAACTGGCTGAGCGCACTTTACTCGCCACCGAGATGGCACATCGGCAAATCGCCGTATCCATCGACGCACGTAATGCACCCGATCAACTGGAGCGCTTCCCAGAAATCCTCGCAGAATTGCGTGCTCGTCATATTACCTGCGATGTACTCTATCTGGATGCGGGTGACGAAACCTTACTCAAACGCTTTTCAGAAACTCGCAGACGCCACCCTCTCACCAGTGCTTCTCTTTCATTAGCTGAAGCGATTCACTACGAGAAAACTCTGCTTTCACCCATTATCGATTTAGCTGACTTAGTGATTGATACCTCGCGCTTAAATCTCTACCAACTGCGCGACACCATTAAGTTACGTCTACTGGACAAACCCGAAGCTGGCACAGCGTTCTTAATTGAATCCTTTGGCTTTAAACGCGGCGTACCAGTGGATGCCGATGTGATTTTTGATATTCGCTGCTTACCTAACCCCTACTGGCAGCCTGAGTTGCGTGCTTATTCTGGGTTAGATCAACCTATTACTGAGTACCTCAGCGCGCAAGCTGATGTAGAAGAAATGTACAACGACATCCACAGCTATCTGGCTAAATGGCTACCACGCTTTGCCGCCAGTAATCGTGCGTATGTCACAGTGGCCATTGGCTGTACTGGCGGCCAGCACCGCTCGGTATATATGGCGCAACGCTTAGGTGAAGCCTTAGGTAAAGAGTTGAGTAACGTACAAATACGTCACCGTGATGTTGTACGTATTGACGAGAGCAAAGATGCCTAACTGCCAAGTCACCATTATTAACAAGCTGGGTTTACATGCGCGTGCCGCAGCAAAGTTTGTTTCTGTGGCCAACCAGTTTCCTTGCCAGATTCAGATTGGGCGTGACGCTAACACTGTCTGTAATGGTAAAAATATTATGTCGGTGATGATGTTAGCCGCAAGCAAAGGTACAGAACTCTATCTACACACTGATGGCGAACAAGCGGAGCAAGCACTGGCTGCATTACAGCAGTTGATTGCAGACCGCTTTGACGAAGACTGCTAACTCGTTCTCGTTAGAGTTCACGCCGCTAGCCAATATTCAAGCAATGCGGCCCATCCACCAACGGATCATTAATCAAGGTACTCACGCGTCGCTCACGCAACTGCGGTTGTGGCTGTGCTAAGAGTGCCTGCAATTCTTCTTCAGTACTGGCAGGATTGAGCCATACGGCCTGTTGTTGCTCGTCTAGCAAGATCGGGCGACGCAAATTGGCTGCCTGTTGAGTCAGCATCGCCACACTGTAATAGTCTCGTCCAGGCACGCTATACACATCCCAAATTGCCGCAAAATACAATACGCTCTCGCCACTGCACAACCAAAATGGATGCTTGCGATGCAAACCACGCCACTCAAAAAAGCCATTGGCTGGCAACAAGCAACGCTGACTGCGCCAAGCTTTCTTAAACATCGGTTGAGTACTGATGGTTTCAGCTCGCGCATGGGCAACAGCGCGATTTAAATCAGTCATCCAATTCGAGGTTAATCCCCACAAAGCCAAAGTGGCATGCAGTTGCTGCTTTTTTTGCAGCAGCATCAACACTTGGGATTTTGGTGCTAAGTTCCAGTGCGCTCGCATCTGCTGTGGAAAACCTGGCAATTCCTGCCATTCCTCCGGCCATTTAAACAACCCATAGCGTCCTGACATCACAACCTCTCTGGCCTAGCATTTGAATTTAGCACTCTAAAACGCCGCGCTGGGCAATGTGCTGCGCATCGGGTTCACCTTCAATAATCGGCGTCGCTTGCTGGTATGCAGCAATCAATTCGCGCGCATGCTCGACATACTCATCACCCACCATTAAACCTAGCAAGCCTAAAGCAGGCAACTCCCCCATACCGCCAACCAAGTCAGCCCCCTGCAAAAAAACTTCAATACCTTCGCTGTTTAACATACTGATCAGCATCTGCGCTTCCATTAAATCAGCAGGTTCATGAATCCTTTGCACCTTTGATCTCCTCTGCAAGTTATCCATTAATGCAGGTATAATAGCCCAATTACTTAACCCTACAGCGCCTAACGCACTGAACAGCATCCGCATAAGAGAATCACATGGATCAATTTGACAGCATTCGTCCCTACAATGACAGTGAAGTGGCGTCTGTATTGCAACGTTTACTGACCGATGCAGATTTCTTATCGATCATCACTCAATACCGCTTTCCAAAAGCTTCACGCTACCTTGGTTGGTTATTGCGTCCTGTGATTGCCCGCAAACTACGTAGCGAATTGGCCAGTATTAATAGCGTGGCAGCACTGCAAGAGCGCGTTGAGCCTTACGTAGGTCGCAGTATTACTCAAGCCACAGATGGTATTAGCTTTTCTGGGATTGAACATGTGCAGGCTGATCAACCGCATCTGTACCTAGCCAATCATCGTGATATTGTGATGGACCCTGCATTTATCAATTACGCTTTATTTCAGGCTGGGCATAAAACCCCGCGTATCGCAATTGGCGACAACTTATTACAGCGCCCTTTTGTTAGCGACCTGATGCGCATTAATAAAAGCTTTATCGTGCACCGCTCACTGACCAATCGCCGTGAAAAAATGGCTGCATTTCAGCTGTTATCAGCCTATATCAGCCACTCAATTTTAAATGATCGCGAGTCGATTTGGATTGCTCAAGCTGAAGGCCGCGCTAAAGACGGTGATGACCGCACTGAAAGCGCGATCTTAAAAATGTTTCATTTATCACGTAAAACTGAAGATTTCCAAGCTGTTATTGCCTCACTGAACCTGATGCCGGTTGCTATCAGCTACGAGTATGATCCCTGTGATATTGCCAAGGCGCGCGAGTTATATATTCGCGCCAGCACCGGTGAATACACTAAGCAAGTGGGTGAAGATGATGCCAGTATTGCTCTGGGCATAACCGGCTATAAAGGCCGCGTGCATGTGCATTTTTGCCCCAGCGTAAGCGACGGTTTTAGTGACGCTAAACAGTTAGCCGCTTTGGTAGACCAAGAAATCTGGCGTGATTACCGTTTATTCCCTGTGCATTATTTAGCATGGGCCATGTGGCAAGAGCGTGACACTGCACTGGCAGTACCTGCTATTACTGAAGTTTTTGACCAGCAAGATATCTTAACTGCGCAACAAGAATGGCAACGCCGCCTTAGTGCGTGCCCTGCCGAGCACCGCCCGTACCTGATTATGCAATATGCCATGCCGCTGGAAAACCAATACCGCAGCATGACGCCAAACGCCTAAATTTCGCAGACAACTGCATTCGCTCTTGAGGTTTTTATGCCCTGGTTACAAGTCCGTTTAGCCATTCAACCCGAACAAGCTGAACACTGGGAAGATACTTTGCTGGAACTGGGTGCTGTTTCAGTCACCTTTATGGATGGTGAAGACCAGCCCATTTATGAGCCTGATTTAGGCACGACACCACTGTGGTCACATACGCATTTATTAGCGTTATTTGAAGACGATGTCGACGCACAAGCGCTTGAACAACATATCAAATTACTCGGCGGTGAGAACACGCCTGAGTTAGATATTGAGCGTATAGAAGACCAAGACTGGGAGCGCAGTTGGATGGACAATTTCCACCCGATGCGTTTTGGTCAGCGCTTATGGATTGTACCCAGCTGGCATGCAGCACCCGAGCCTGAAGCAGTCAACTTGCTACTTGATCCAGGCTTAGCCTTTGGTACTGGCACACACCCCACCACGGCGCTGTGCCTAGAGTGGCTCGACGGTCAGCCCTTAGATGATTGCAACGTACTGGATTTTGGTTGTGGCTCAGGCATTTTAGCTATTGCCGCAAAATTACTCGGTGCCAAGCAGCTGACCTGCACTGATATTGACGTACAAGCTTTAGAAGCCACGCGCGACAATGCTAATCGCAACGCCATTGCCGCAGAAGATATGCTGGTGTATTTGCCTGAAGATATGCCCCAGCAGCAATTTGATGTGGTGTTAGCGAATATTTTAGCCGGTCCACTGGTGTCATTAGCACCGCAACTGATTGCGCATACGCGCACGGGTGGTCGTCTAGCGCTATCAGGTATTTTAGCTGAGCAAGCACAAGAAGTGCGTGATGCTTATAGCGATGCTTTTGCGCTAGATCCCACCACCGAAAAAGATGGCTGGGTCTGCATCTCCGGTGTACGCCGCTAGTTGCTCGTGTTGCACACCCATGCAGTTCAGTGCGTTCAATACGCCAAACTGCATGGCATTTATGCTTTATTTTAATTCGATGTAATTATGACTGACGCCTTTATTACTCAATGCCCACATTGCCAATCCAGTTTTCGCATTAAACGCAGTCAACTGGATACTACGCAAGAAACAGT
>JAAZCO010000172.1 GCA_012513235.1 Gammaproteobacteria bacterium | reverse complement strand
GATTTTTACGGTGCTGTTATCGGGTTATCTGATTTCAACAGCGGACGGCCGTGGCGTCAGTGTTTTTGGTTTGTTTGAGATCCCTGCAATGCTGTCAGGGTTGCCCAATCAAGCTGATATTGCCGGCGCTATCCATCTGTATGTGGCATGGGGGTTGATTGTTTTGGCGGTGTTGCATGGCTTGGCTGCGCTTAAGCACCATGTGTTGGATGGTGACGACACGCTGAAACGCATGCTGGGCCGTGCGCCTAAACAGTAATTGCTGATCTATCGAATTTATTGAGGTAATACAATGATTAAGAAAACCCTTGCTGCGCTGCTATTAGGTTCAGTGTTAAGCAGTGGTGCGGCCTTGGCAGCTGATTATGTGATTGACCAAGAAGGGCAGCATGCCTTTGTTAATTTTAAAATCAGTCACCTCGGTTACAGCTGGCTCTACGGCACCTTTAAAGATTTTGATGGCACCTTCAGCTATGACGCAGCGCAGCCAGAAGCGAGTAAAGTGAATGTCACCTTGCGCACTGCCAGCCTCGACAGTAATCATGCCGAGCGTGATAAGCACTTACGCAGTGCTGATTTTTTAAACACCAGTAAGCACCCCAAAGCGACTTTTGCTTCGACCCGCGTGGTCAGTACCGGTGAAGGCACTGCCGATATTACCGGTGACTTAACTTTGAATGGTGTAACCAAAGAAGTAGTGATTAACGCTGACTTTATTGGTGAAGGTGAAGACCCATGGGGCGGTTACCGTGCTGGTTTTGAAGGTAAAACCACCCTGCAGTTGGCGGATTTTGGGATTAAAGCCAACCTAGGCCCAGCCTCAGAAAGTGTTGAGCTGACTTTGGCGGTTGAAGGTGTGCGTCAGTAATTGACTGTTAGTCTGTGTTGTTGCCATTAAAGGGCGCTGCACTGGCTTGAATGCAATCAATTAAGATTTTAGCCGCTTTTCCCAGCGGCTTATCTTTATGGCTGTATAAGAAAAAAGGCTCATGGCGAATACTGCTGGTCTCTAGCAGTAACTGTTTTAATACACCACTGGCTAAATCGGCGGCAATAATATGCTCAGGCAGCCAAGCAAAGCCTAACCCTGCACGAATAAACTCAGCCGAGGTGGCGACACTGGCTACTGTCCAGCGCTGCTCCGCACCGAGCCAGCCGGTATCACGCGGTTGGCGTCTGCCAGAATCACGTACCACCACTTGCATATGTGCAGCTAAGTCTGTGGCATCGAGTTTGCGCCCTAGTTGATGCAGTGGATGTTGGTTATGAGCGACGGCAATAAAGCTAATGGTGCCCAGCTCAATGGGTAAGTAACCTATAATTTTCACACCACTTAGGGCAATATCTGCTGCGCCATCGTTTAGCACTTCTTCTGTGCCAGACAACACTTCTTCGCGTAATAAAACCCTACAGCCACGGCTGAGCGGTTTAAAGGCTTGTAGGGCTTGGACGATTTTTTGGCTGGGATAGGCCGCATCCACCACTAAGCGTACTTCTGCTTCCCAGCCTTCTTGAATCTGTTGCGCTAAACTTTCTAGCTGTGCCGCATCAGCGGTTAATTGCCGTGAACGGCGCAAGAGCACTTCGCCGGTGGGCGTTAATACTGCTTTGCGGCCTTCAATGCGTAATAATGGCATACAGAGTTGTTCTTGCATGCGCGCAATACTGTAACTAACCGATGATTGTGAGCAGTGCAGCGCTTGTGCGGCTTGGGCGAAACCACCATGATCAATCACCGCTTGTAAGGTTTTCCATTGATCTAAGGTGATACGTGGAGCTTTCATAAGCGCGCCGACCCAAGTTGCAAAAGACTAAGTTTAGCGTTTTTTATTGATGATATTAAGAGTAATAGGTTAACGATGCCTGAACTGAAATATTTAGCGGCCTATGCGCCAGACTTACAAGCCCAAGTGCGTACGCTGTTGGCGCAGAATAAGCTGGGTGCGTATTTAGATCAGCGTTATCCCGAACGTCATAGCGTGCAAAGTGATAAAGCGCTGTATCAGTTCACCACTGATTTAAAGCAACAGTATCTGCGCAATGCACCCAATATCGATAAAGTGCTGTATGACAGCAAGCTGGATGTGTTGCGTCATGCTTTAGGTTTGCATACGGCGATTTCACGGGTGCAGGGCAATAAGCTCACGGCAAAAAAAGAGATTCGTATTGCTTCATTGTTTCGCGATACGCCGCCGGAGTTTTTGCAGATGATAGTGGTGCATGAGCTGGCGCATTTGCGTGAAAAAGATCACAACAAAGCCTTTTATCAGCTGTGCCAGCATATGCTGCCTGACTATCATCAATACGAATTTGATCTGCGTGTTTATCTGACGTGGCGCGACACTTTGAGTCAAAAGCAGAGTCAAAAATAAGCGCAAGCGCTGCCTGCGTTCACAGGCTACTCAACTAAGCTGCTGGGTGCAGCTTATAGGTTGCTGACGAGGTCTAATAAGTCAGTGGATGGTACAAACTCCGCGCAGTCTTTAGTGGTGCCTAAGCTATCGGGCTGTAATACCGCGCGTAGATGGCCAATCCCATAGCGTTGTGCGCTGCGTAAGACCGGCAAACTGTCGTCAATAAATAAACTC
>JAAZCO010000171.1 GCA_012513235.1 Gammaproteobacteria bacterium | reverse complement strand
GGTTTCAGGATCAGTACAATAGATGTAACACCCCTTCTGTCCTCGGGTCATTAGGGTTCGATAGGTGTTTTTAATAATGTCACTGGTGATTTGTCGTGCGTGCTCTGGATCTGCTTTCAACATTTTTTTGTAGCCGCGAATGGATCTGTCATTCGATGAACGTTTAGCTGCATCAGCCACAGCCACTCCATCACGAATAACAAAGTCATCGCCTATAATCACACCAATATAATCCAGCTCTAAACCTTGGCAGGTGTGGATACAGCCAATTTGCTTTACAGAATGCTCGGCTATTAACCATAGGCTGCCATCATCTGCGAGGTTCCACTGTGCTTCAAAGTTATGCTCAGGGATAATGATGTCAGAGGCTGCTTTATCTTTTTTGCTCACCCAATCCCAACAATAACCAGCGACCATGCGCGCCTTATTGGATAAACGGTTTTTCTCGACGATTGCCGCACGCAGAAGATTAGGATCAGCAAAGACTTTGACTTCGTAATCTATATCATCAAGTGTCGGGTTCGCTGTTTCTCGTATTTGCAGGCTATGATCGACCCAAGCTAAGTAGCCATCTGAGCCATTACAACGAAATTGAGAGGCGAGCTCTAGCTCAGTCACAGTAGAACCCAGCTCTTGCGCCCAACTCTTAATTGAATCGATAGTGCCGATATCTTTTAAAGTCACTCGCTGAGCCTCATCAATAAAAAACACATTAAAGCGTGAGCCTTGGATCAACTCTTTAATTTGATTGATACCCAAGTTAGCGTACAAGCCTGACTTTTCATTGAGCCTATGTGCTTCATCAATCAACAGCGCCCCAAATTGATTGGCTGCAACTTCCGTGTAGGCTCCTGAGCCTTTAAACATTTGATCAATATGAGTTTTCTTTCTAGAACCGGTGAGTTTTTTCTTAAAAACCTCACGCGGAGCGGCATTCTTAGACACGTACTGCACCAGCATTTCATGCTTGGTTAACTCTGCGAGTAAGTTAATGGCGACGACAGACTTGCCTGTACCTGGGCCGCCTTTAACGATCAGAGTTTGTTTGTCACCCTGCTGAGCTGTATGCGCTAAATGGATGGCTGTTTCATACACCAACTTTTGTTCATCGAGCAGTAAAAACTCAGTATTACCATCCAACATAGAAACTAGAGCATCAGCTAAATTCTTCGATGGCTTAATCACCCCATGTTCAATACGGTACATGACGTTGTCACTATCGCCATACTTCACATACTGCTTTAAAAAATCAGACAGTTTTAAAGCGTCTTGTGAGATAAATACAGGGGCTTTATCTGTATGACTAGCATAGAAAGGATCATTGATAACCTCTCTAGATTTCATATTATGCAGGTAGGCGCAAGGCTGTAGGCGAATCGACTCTAAACGAACGGTTTCGTTGTAGTTTTCAATGGTCGCAGAGTAAGACCATGCTTGATATGAAGGATGATTGGTTTCCACTTCACCGTGTTGAAAGCGTGTTTTAACAATGGCATCTTTATTAGTTTTCTTAACGTCTTGCCACTGCTTCAGCTCTACAATAACTGCAGTATCGTTACGTTGATGATCTTTTCCGGTCAGGATAAAATCAACGCGGCGGTTGGTCATTGGCAAGTTGTATTCAATAGCTACGCCAGCAGAAGAAGGTATCTCCTCGTCCCAAAGCACTTGAGACATATATTGCAGTGAATTTTCCCATGATAACTTTTCATTACGTGGTGAATTACGATTAAGTTTACGTAGTACCTCATTCTCGATTATTTCAGCAATCCTATTCGAGCGAACATCCTCAATAAACTCCCTTTTTGTGGCTGAATAAACAATCATGCGCAATGCCCTTAACTTTATTCGTATTCACTGTATTTTTTAGAACTGCCCTTAACTTTTTCGGCAGGATATTTTGCTTCGTTCTTCTTTATTTTTTGCTCTATTGCAGTTGCAATATCAACGCCGACTTTATCTGCCAAGCGAATGAGATATAACTGAACATCGGCAATTTCGTCCGTTACGGCTGCAAGCTGCTCTACAGTTAATGAGCGTGACTGCTCTTCAGTGAGCCATTGAAAGCATTCCACCAGTTCACTGGCCTCTACACTTAAAGCCATCGATAAGTTTTTAGGTGAGTGAAACTGATCCCAATCACGAATCGCAGCAAACTCGCGCAGACGCTTACGTACCGACTCTAACTCTTGCATAAACTCACCTTTGAAAATCAATTTGAATAGTGTCTGCTGTCATAAAAAGTTCACTAAAAACCATTCTATTGTCGGACAGCCAAACAGCTTCCACACTATATAACAAGCCTGCACTGCTCGTGTTTTGCAGAACACGACAGATAATTTTGCTACAAGCAAGGTCTGTGCTGTAGCACAACACAATCTTCTAAAGCCCCCGCCGATCCCGCAAGTCCTTAACCGCCACAACTAACGCCAACAAAATCACCAGCGCAATCGCCAGCAAACCCAAACTCACCGCTGTCGCCCATGAAGTATAAGGGCGTACAGCAAATACCAGAGCCGTGATCACAGCAATCCCCACCGAGGTACCGATGCGCTGCCCGGTTTGCATAATGGCGCCGGAGCTACCTGCGTAGGCCAGCGGCACTTCAGCCAGCGTCAGAGTTTGGTTGGGGCTGACCACCGAGCCTTGGCCAAGACCAAAAAAAGCCAAGCTGAGCAAAAGCCACCAAATACTGACGCCCAGATAGTCATGC
>JAAZCO010000022.1 GCA_012513235.1 Gammaproteobacteria bacterium | reverse complement strand
GCTGTAGCGTGGCTGACCGGCATAAACCGCATCAGCGCCATAAGCAAAAGCGTAGCGCATGTTTTTTAGTGTGCCAGCAGGCGACAACAGTTCGGGACGAAACGGGGTAGACATAGTAAAGCTCGAGGAAATAGTAAATATGGCACTATTCTACCAGCCATTGCCGCTGCAGGCGTAGTGCTAGAGGTAATTAATAACCAACTGATGCGGTTGGGTATTTATTTAGGCTGGATATGGCATTTTTGCTAGCTGTCGAATGCTATCTCGGATTGTGCTTTTGAGGCGTTACACCCTTGCTAAACCACAATCCCCGCCGCATGCCCGCTGGCCCAGGCCCACTGGAAGTTAAAACCGCCTAAGTGGCCACTGACATCCAAGACTTCGCCAATAAAATACAGATTGTCTTGTTTCTGTGATTGCATGGTTTTAGAGGAGACTTCTTGTGTATCAATACCGCCTAAGGTGATTTCTGCAGTGCGGTAGCCTTCGGTACCTGAAGGTGTCAGCTGCCACTGATTGAGCTGTTGGCCAATGGCTTCCAGCTGTTTGGCGTTGTACTGCTTCAGCGGCGTATTAGTAAACCAATGCTCACACAGCCATTGCGCCATTTTGCGGGTAAAGCATTCGCTAAGGACGGTTTTCAGCTCGACATTAGGCTGTTGTGCTTGTTGCTCCAGCAGCCAAGTGCTGGCATCGCGATCGCTGAGTAAATTCACTTCAATCTGATTGCCTGGCAGCCAGTAGGAAGAAATCTGCAAAATCACTGGGCCGCTGAGGCCACGGTGGGTAAAAAGTAGGTCTTCTTTAAAACTTTGGCCGTTGCACTGCACTACGCAATCATCAATTGAAGTGCCGGAAAGGGCTGTGCATAAGTCTTTGAGCTGTGGGTCGGTCAGAGTAAAAGGCACCAATCCTGCACGGGTCGGCAAAATAGTGTGGCCAAACTGCTCAGCAACTTGATAACCAAAACCTGTAGCACCCAGGGTCGGAATCGATAAAGCACCGCTGGCGATCACTAAGGACTTGCACTTAAAGGTCTGCTGTTTACTTTTGAGGGTAAAGCCGGTGTCGGTGGCTTGGATGCTCTCGATGCTGGTATTGAGTTCAATCTTGGCACCGGCATCTGCGCACTCATCCAATAACATCTGCAAAATATCATTGGCTTTGTTATCGCAAAATAATTGGCCGAGTTTTTTCTCGTGATAAGGAATCTGATGGCGCTGCACCATTTCGATAAAGTCCCATTGGGTGTAGCGCGCTAATGCTGACTTACAAAAATGTGGATTATTGGATAAAAAGTTATCCGGCTCGGTATACATATTGGTGAAGTTGCAACGGCCACCGCCGGACATCAGAATTTTCTTCCCGGCTTTATTAGCGTGATCGAGTACCAATACTTTACGGCCACGTTGCGCGGCGGTGAAAGCACACATTAAACCGGCAGCACCGGCACCTATAATAATCACGTCCACAGTTTGCACGTTTTGTACCTGAAAAAATAAAAGCCAAGTTTAACGGGTTTTAGCAAAGTGTTGGCTGTTCTTTATAGGTGTGAGGGTGGTTGGTATATAAATGTGTTTTGCTTGATTGCTTGATTGCTGGGATGCGCGTGGCGTACTGCGCTATTGCTGTT
>JAAZCO010000170.1 GCA_012513235.1 Gammaproteobacteria bacterium | reverse complement strand
TTCTGGCTTTCAGTATGGCTTTACTTTTGATGAAGATGTTGCTGAAGATGACACCATTATTGATCGTGAAGGCGTGAGTCTGATCATTGATCCTATGAGTTTTCAGTATTTGGTGGGTGCAGAAGTTGACTATACAGAAGGTTTGGAGGGTTCACGTTTTGTGATCAATAACCCTAATGCAACCACAACCTGTGGCTGTGGCTCATCCTTCTCTATCTAAGTGGCAGCTTCTTTATGCAGGGTAAATGGCGCCAAGTATGCGTAAGCCTTTGGCGCCAGTGACTGCAGGCCGATTTGCTGCAATGCCTTGAAGACAGCAATGTGCCAGCCAAGCAAATGCCATTGCTTCCATCCAATCTGCGCAAATGCCGATCGAGTCAGTGCTTGCAATGGTGCACTGAGGCAGCAAGCGCTCTAAGCGCTCTAGTAAGTTCTGATTGTGTGCACCACCACCACAGACCCAGATAGCCTTAGTTTGTGCTTGCGCAAACTGAATAGACTCAGCAATAGTGCGTGCTGTCAGTTCACATAAAGTTGCTTGCACATCTTGTTCGGCAATAGCACCATGCTGCGACAGTAAGCCCAGCAACCATTCTAAGTTGAATAGCTCACGACCTGTGCTTTTAGGACCCTGTGTGGCAAAAAATGGTTCTTGTAGCATGCTTGCTAGCAGTTGTTGATGGACCTCACCGCCTGCAGCCCAAGCACCATCTTGATCGAATGCCATGTTTTTCTGATGTTGAATCCAGGCATCCATTAAAACGTTACCAGGTCCACAATCAAAGCCGTAAGTGTCTTGCTCTTCGGCTAATAAAGTGACGTTACTAAAACCACCAATATTTAATACGGCGCAAGGTTTAGCGTGATTTTTAAATAGCATGTCATGAAACGCAGGTACTAATGGTGCACCTTGCCCGCCAGCGGCAACATCACGGCTACGAAAATCAGTCACGACACAGATACCAGTTAGCTCAGTTAGCAGTGCAGGGCTACCAATTTGTAGAGTAAAACCTTGAGTTGGCTCATGGCGAATGGTTTGGCCGTGACTGCCAATAGCGCGTATTTGTGTGGCTGAGGTGTTTGTATCTTGGAGTAGCTGCTGGACACCTTGTGCCGCCAGCTTTGCCCATTGTTGTTCTGCGAGAGCGGCGCGCTGAATTTCATCGGGACCGCTACTGCACAAGGAGAGAAGATCGTTTTTAAGCTGTGCTGGCATTGGCAGGTATTGGCTAGCAATATGCCGACAGTTGGAATCGATATCAACTAGGCTGATATCGATTCCATCAAGGCTGGTGCCTGACATAATGCCAATATAAAACATTATTGCTGTTCGTTTAGCGCGAGCTGAGTATCTTCTTGTGTATTTTTATTGGTATCGAGTTTAGCCAATAAAGGCTTGCTGAACTCTATAAAGCGCTTTTTCTCTGAAGCATGGATAGGATCAGAAATAGGCAGCTTTTGGCTCAATGGATCTACGTGTACACCATTGACCTGGAATTCATAATGTAAATGTGGGCCTGTAGATAAGCCTGTTGTACCAATATAGCCAATGACTTGGCCTTGTTTGACGTTGCTACCTGCACGTACACCGTTAGCAAAGCCTTGCATATGTGCATAAAGGGTTTGATAACGTTGGCCGTGCTTAATCACTACTGTATTACCGTAACCACCTTTACGGCCTGCTAAGGTTACACGACCGTCGCCAGCTGCCTTAATAGGTGTGCCGCGTGGAGCTGCATAATCAACACCTTTGTGCGCGCGAATACGGTTTAGGATAGGGTGCTTACGACCGTTGGAGAAGCGCGAGCTAATACGGGCAAAGTCAACTGGCGTACGGATAAACGCTTTGCGTAAACTCGAGCCATCTGCAGCATAGTAACTGGTGCTGCCTTGTTTGTCGGTATAACGAACAGCGGTATAGACTTTTCCGCGATTGACAAAGCGCGCAGCTAAAATATTACCTGTACCAATGGTTTCGCCATCTAGAGTTTTTTCTTCGTAAACCAATTCAAATTCATCGTTAACTCGTAAGTCTTGGGCGAAATCAATGTCGTAACCAAAAATATTTGCCATATCTAAAGCCAGGCCGTATGGAATGCCTGCTTTGCCGGTGGCTGAAAATAAAGAGCCTTCAATGACGCCTTGTGCATACTTCTCACTAGTTTGAGTAGTAGCAACGTCCTTACGAAAAGAAAACTGATCTGTGTCCAGTTGCTTTTCTAGGTAAATTGTTTCTATAGCGCTGATTGGGCTGCTGACTGTTTGTAAGCCTTGATCCTCATCGAACTCAAAAGTGACTGTTTGACCAGCTTTTAAGTGAGTAAAGCGCTTAGCTTCTTTATTGGTAGATAAAATGCTGTGCAGCAGGCTGTTGTCTAGGCCAGCTTTTGAAAACAGTGCTGATAAGGTGTCACCATTACTCACTGTTAATGTTTTTTTGTATTGGAAATCATCGCTGTTGTTTTGGCTTAACGCTGAATTGTCTTCGCCAGTCACGATCTCATTAGTCAGCACATGTAGGTCTGTCTCAGGATTCTGTGTGACTTGTTCTAAAGATTGTTCTTCTAATTCAATATTAATAAAAGTTTTCTTGGCTTCCACTTCGCGTGAAGGGTACACCAGTAAAGATAAGCACAGTAGAGCTGCTAAGCCGCTTGCAGCCAATAAATGTGGCTTAGGATACAGCTTCTGTGTCGGAGTCATTTTTTGCATGATGGTCTTGATTGTCTGCTGTGAACGATTGGGTAAAGTATAAGCAAAAGCCCCTTACTGCAAGTAAATAGAGCTTGTATCTTGTCTTGCGTCAGCTTTTAAGACGGACGGCCGCAATTATTGCTTATGCGTAAGTTTGGCTTTCAGAGGCGCTAATTTATTTTTAGTTCCGTATATTGTATTCTATCTGGTTATCTATCCTTTATATATGGTGCTTTTAGAGATGAAATCTGTTGACGAGCAACTGGCTATAATCAAACGTGGTGCTGATAGCGTCATTGTAGAGCAAGAGTTGATTGAAAAGCTGAAACGTAATCAGCCGTTACGTATTAAGGCAGGTTTTGACCCTACTGCTCCTGACCTTCACTTAGGTCATGCGGTTTTATTGAATAAATTACGCATGCTGCAAGATCTGGGTCATCACGTTATTTTCTTGATTGGTGATTTCACCGGTATGATCGGTGACCCGAGTGGTAAAAGTGCCACTCGCCCGCCTTTGACTCGTGAGCAGGTTCTAGATAACGCTGAGACGTATAAGCAGCAGGTTTTCAAGATACTAGATGAAGAGAAAACTGAAGTTGTCTTTAACTCCACTTGGTTAGAAAAGCTCAGTCCAGCAGACTTTATTCGTCTTGCTTCGCACTACACTGTAGCGCGTATGCTTGAGCGTGAAGACTTTAGTAACCGCTACTCAACTCAGCAGCCTATTGCTATACACGAGTTTCTGTACCCGTTGATTCAAGGCTATGACTCAGTTGCGTTGCGTGCTGATATTGAAGTGGGTGGTACTGATCAAACCTTTAATTTGTTGATGGGGCGTGAATTGCAACGCGCTTATGATCAAGAGCCGCAGTGCATTGTGACTATGCCATTGCTGGAAGGTTTGGACGGCGTTAAAAAGATGTCTAAATCTTTAGGTAACTATGTTGGTATCCAAGAGGCGCCAGGCGCAATGTATAGCAAGCTGCTATCTATGCCTGATGAGCTTATTTGGCGTTATTTTGAATTGCTTAGTTTTCGTGGTGCGCAAGAGATTGCTAAGTTGCAGGCTGATGTAGAGCATGGTGCTAACCCGCGTGACATTAAGATTGAGTTGGCGCGTGAGTTGATCGCTCGGTTTCATGGTGATGAAGCTGCAGCTAATGCTCATAAGTCAGCTGGTAATAGAATGCAGGACGGTGAGTTGCCAGAAGATTTGCCTACTATAGAGGTGCGTGCTGAGAATGACCTGCCTATTGCTGCTGTACTTAATAAAGCAGGCTTAGTTAAAAATGCTGCTGGTGCGCGAGATATGCTGGCGGCAGGTAGTGTGCGAGTAGATGGTAATGTTGTGGATCGTGAGTTTGTTTTTAAGCTCGGTGCAGAGCATGTATGCCAAGCTGGCAAGAAGAGCTTTGGTCGCGTTAAGTTGCTTGCAGAATAAAAACGCTTTATTTAATATTAACTGTTGACAGGCTGCGTCGCTGCTGTAGAATGCGCACCTCGTTAGGCAAACAAGGTTTCACAGCTTAACGTAAGAGTTTGATTTTTAAGGAAATAACTTAAAAAATAAGCTTGACAGGTT
>JAAZCO010000169.1 GCA_012513235.1 Gammaproteobacteria bacterium | reverse complement strand
GAGTTTCAAAATACTAAAGAACACAATGGCTAAGAAAGCACCAGCCGGTAAGGTAATAGCCCATGACATAAAGATCGAGCCAATTACACGCAGGTTCAAGGCACTGATACCGCGCGCCAAACCAATACCCAATACAGCACCAACCAGAGTGTGGGTGGTTGAGACAGGTAAGCCAATAGCAGATGCGCCTACTACTGTAGATGCTGTCGCTAATTCAGCAGCAAAGCCACGGCTTGGTGTCAGTTCAGTAATGCCACGGCCAACAGTCGCAATGACTTTATAACCATAAGTGGCTAAACCAATCACAATACCCAAAGCACCTAGCAACAGTACCCAAGCTGGAACTGCAGATTTAGTACCTAATTCAGCCAAACCATTGTTTTGAATCACACCCGCAATGGCTGCTAATGGACCCACAGCATTAGCTACATCATTAGCACCATGGGCGAAAGCCATTGAACAAGCAGTAAAAATCATCAAAGTAGCAAAGACTTTTTCTACGCTGGCAAAATAGGTACTGCGATCAGCGTTAGGCGCAATTTGTACACGGCGTAGCAAGAAGATACCAAACATCATCACTAGCAGTCCCGCACATACTGCCAAGACTACGCTTTGCTCACTATTGATATCTAAGCCAACGTGTTTCAGCCCTTTAGAAAGCGTCATTAACGCAACCATAAAGCCGGTAGCAAACATATAGAGCGGCACATAACGTTTGGCATTAGCAAATGGGTTATCAGTATTGATAATCAGTTTTTGTACACTAACAAACAAACCAAAAGCTAAAATACCTGATAGAAATGGCGTTACCACCCAACTTAAAGTGATGGGGATAATGGCACTCCAATGCACTGCATCAAATGACACACCTACAGCAGCAAAACCCACTACAGCACCAATAATAGTGTGGGTGGTGGAGACCGGCCAACCTTTACTAGTAGCAATCAATAGCCAGGTTCCTGCAGCCAGCAGCGCTGACATCATCCCTAACACCAGCAAGTCTGCAGTCATCACATCAATATCAACGATGCCGTTTTTAATGGTCTCAGTAACTTCACCGCCCGCTAAATAAGCACCACAAAACTCAAATACCATTGCTACGATAATGGCTTGTTTAATGGTCAGGGCGCCTGAGCCGACTGAAGTACCCATGGCGTTAGCAACGTCATTGGCACCCACGCCCCACGCCATAAAAAAACCAAAAAGACAGGCCAACATTAAAAGTATGAAGCCATAGTCTGTTAAAAGAGACATAAGAAATCCGCTTGTTCCAGGTGGGGCACGCTATACATCAGCGTGCGAGCAATTGTTCCAATCGGTTACCGATGCGCTCAGCGCGATCGGCCACATCACCAATCCATTCGATGATGGTGTACAAAAACATAACATCGACAGGTGGTAGGTCTTTTTCCAGTTTAAAGAGCGTACGACGCACTTCAATTTGCATGCGGTCCGTGTCGTGCTCAATATCTTCCAGCACTTCAATCATTGCAGTCACGCGATTGACTTCGCGATTACCAAAGCCGGTTTCTAGGATCTCATCCAGCTCGTTCATAGCTGTCAATGCTTGATCACTGGCATCCACTACGCGCTGAACAAAAGCTAAAATCATCGGCTGTAATGGTTCAGGAATAGTCATTTGACGACCCAGCATTAAGCCGGCAATGTCTTTTGCGCGATTAGCAACTTTGTCCTGTACACTGAGCAGTTCAAGTAAGTCTGAGCGTGGCACAGGTAGAAATAAACTTTTAGGTAAGTGAATACGCACATTACGCTTGAGCTTATCGGCTTCTTTTTCGAGCCGAGACATCTCTTGCTGTACTTGTTCAACACGTGCCCAATCCTGCGCAATGACCGCTTGGAAAAAAGGCACCAGATTTGAAGCACACTCGTGTGCTTTGGCAATATGTTGCTGCATTGGCCCAATGGGCGAACGACCAAACAAACTAACAAACGGGTTTATCGACATAGACAGCTGCGCTCAGTTTCCAAATACAGCCTTGATTATACGATGCTGCTATAGGGTTCGACCAGCATAGCGATAAACTAGCAACAATTTGAATTGAGAATGACATGGCCAAAGAAACCGAAATAAAGCTACGAGTAAGCCCTGAAAGCCTTGCTACGCTGCGTGAACACCCTGTTTTAGCTGCCCGCTGTGTAGGTGAATGGCAGACTCGTGAGTTGCTCAATCGGTATTACGATACAGCCGATTTTGCCTTGGCAAACAGCCAAGTGGCACTGCGAATCCGTCGCGATGGCGAACAATTGATCCAAACATTAAAGAGTAAGGGCGCCAGTGTCGCTGGGCTATCTGAGCGTAATGAGTTCGATTGGCAGTTGAAAAGTAACCGATTAGTACTCAGTCACTTAGATGATAGTTGCTGGCCTAAGAGTTTAGCTGAGCTGGATAAAAAGCAATTAAAAGCCGTCTTCAGTACTGATTTTAAACGCCAGTTTGCTGAATTACGCTGGTTGCGTGAGGGTGTTGAGACTGTTATTGAAGTGGCTTTGGATCAGGGCTTAGTGGTTGCTGGCCAGCAGCAAGAAGATATTTGTGAAATGGAGCTGGAATTACGCGAAGGCGATCCTGCTGCATTATTTGAGCTGGCGCTGGAATTAGCTGCTGATGTAGCGTTAATGCCGTGCGATATCAGTAAAGCTGAGCGCGGCTATCGTTTATTTGACGCCAACAGCTACAGCGTTGCCGCAGAGCCTGCGCAATTAACTACTGATATGCCACTGGATGATGCTTTTACTGCAATTGCTTGGCAGTTATTGGGTAACAGTCAGCGTTTAGCTGAGCAGTACCGTTTTAATGGTCACTGGAAGTTACTTGAGCAGTGGTTGCAGCAGCTGGTCAGTTTACGTGCTGTATTAGCGAGCTTAGGTCAAGCGGTACCTCGTGCTTCTAGTAGTGCATTGCGTGCACAGTTGGATGCTTTAATTGATGATTGGCGTGTACGGATTCTAGCTGGGGCTGATGATCAGGATGTACGAGAGGCAACGCCAGTTGAGTTTGCGAATGAACTTAACAATACGCGCTGG
>JAAZCO010000168.1 GCA_012513235.1 Gammaproteobacteria bacterium | reverse complement strand
CGTAGTTTCTTTTCTGGGCTCATTGGCTCGATCAGGGATTGGTTGCCGTCGCGCAAATCCGAGCTGCACCAAATCGGTGCTTGGGTGATGGTTTTATTCGGCCAGGTGCGATCGGGTAAATCCAATACAGGGTAGGCGCGGTATTTGGTGGCTGGATTGCTCAACATGGGCATAACGTGATCCTTAGCGTCGGTGGCTCAATTAAACATGGACGCAGCGCAGACTGAAAACAGTTGGCCAAGCGATAATCTCGGCTGTACGGCATGTGGTTGAGAGTAAAGGTATAAGTTGAGGTTTTTTATTGCAAGTAATCTTTTGAAAATGGTTTTTATACTAATTTATTTGTAATTTTAAGGTTTATTCTGCTGTTATATTGGCTTTTGTGGTTTTTTATTGTTTTAGTTTTTTGTCTGCGACAGACTGCCACATTACCACTGTGGGAATGTATGCCATTATTTGCCTCCTAAATAAATGCAACTTGGATGCGCATGGTAATGGGATGTGTGGTGTGACAGGGCAACGCCGCAGTTATTTAGCTGCAGTAGGCTTAGGCTTATTTGCCATGCTGATGATTCATCTCGGTCCGCTTTTATCAGGCGGGCAAGCGCTGGCTGCTGCACATTCATCGCCACCTGCGCATAGCTTGCCGGCCGCGCTGCATCATGCTGATCACGATCACGATCACGATCACGACTCAGGTGCTGTAGAGCATGCCGTTCACGCTGTTGATTATCATGCGCTGATGGGGCATCACCCCATGCCCGTTGATGCGCCTGAATGGTTGGCCGCTTTAGAAATGTGTGGCTACTGTGATTTGCTCACTGTCAGTCCAGCGTTGGTACTGGCTTTATTGCTGGCGCTACCTGTAGTGCCCTGTTTGCCATGCTTGGCAATCTTACCCTCGTACACTAAGCCTGTGGCTGCAAGCTATAGTCGGCGTCATCCTCGCGCTCCGCCGGTATCGGTATTCGCTTAAACCTTGGTGAGTTATTTGGCTCACGTTTAATTTAAATGAATAGTGGATACCCAGATGAATAATATGACTCAAGGCTGCGCAGTTGCGCGCCTGACGCCGACCTTTGCGCTTAAAACTTCAGTCCAGCGTTTAGCTGTGGCGCATGCCGCCTTTATCGGTGCGTTGCTGCTGCCTGCAACTGTGCAGGCTGCTGAAGCGCTGGATCCTGCACAATTAGCGCCGATGGTGATTACTGGTGTGGCGCAGCAATCACCTATTACTGTAGTGACTGACCCGCGCATTCCACGTCAGCCGGTGCCGGCCAGTGATGGTGCGGATTATCTAAAAACCATTCCGGGTTTTTCTGCGTTGCGCAGCGGTGGGGTGAACAGTGATCCAGTGTTTCGCGGCATGTTTGGTTCGCGCCTGAAACTGTTAACCAATGGTGGCGAAATGCTTGGTGCGTGTCCGAGTCGTATGGACTCGCCCAGCTCCTACATCAGTCCTGAAACTTACGACAAACTCACAGTGATTAAAGGCCCGCAAACCGTACTCTGGGGGCCGGGTGCTTCCGCGGCAACGATTCTATTTGAGCGTGAGTCGGAAAATTTTGCAGAACCGGATTACCGTATTAACGGTAGTGTGCTAGTTGGCTCGCATCGCCGTTTTGATCGTAATATTGATGCCGCAGCCGGCAGTCGTGATGGTTATGTGCGCTTGATGGCCAATGGCTCTAAAGCCCATGACTACAACGATGGCAACGGTGACCGCGTACCGTCACGTTGGAATAAGTGGAATAGCGATGTGGCTGT
>JAAZCO010000167.1 GCA_012513235.1 Gammaproteobacteria bacterium | reverse complement strand
TATCTCTAGGCTGCTGCAGTTGTATTTTTAACGTGCTGGATGACTAGTCACGCTTGCGTAAACGAAACTGCGGTGCCACTTGATCAATCCCTTTGATCGTCACATCTAAATTTTTCCACAACCCATCTTTAATACCGTACACACAACCATAAATCGACAACTTCTGGCCACGGTGCCAAGCGTTCTGCACGATAGCGGTATGGCTGACATTGGCCACTTGCTCAATAGCATTGAGCTCACACAAACGGTCCACACGCTCTTCTTCGGTTGGCAGCTTCGCTAGCTCATCGTAGTGCTCATAATGCAGGTCACGAATACCACGCAACCATGCATCGGTTAAGCCGACCTGCTTATCCTGCATCGCGGCACGCACACCACCACAGCCATAGTGGCCGGTGACTAAAATATGTTTAACCTTCAATACGTCTACTGCATATTGAATCACTGACAAACAGTTGAGGTCAGTGTGTAACACCACGTTACCGACGTTACGGTGCACAAATAAATCGCCCGGCAACATGCCGACAATTTCATTAGCAGGAACGCGCGCATCTGAACAGCCAATCCACAGGTATTCTGGTGCTTGCTGCTTGGCGAGCTGCTCAAAAAAGGTAGGGTCATCTTTCTTGATCGACTCAGACCAACGGACGTTATTATCAAACAGCTGTTGTAATTCAGGCATAGTTTCCTCGGTTATCTCGTGTTTCTTTATCACACATCTGCACTTTGACAAAACTCATAGCACAGCGGTCACACTTTTTAACACTGCAGTTAATCTGCAAATAAAGTACAGACCATCACTAACGCATCTTCATGCCCACCGGGCGCTGGATAATAATCACGACGCCGGCCGATCTCATTAAAACCAAAGCGCTCATATAAACGGTAGGCGGACTGATTAGAGGCGCGCAACTCTAAAAAGCATTCCACACAACCGCGCTCAATGGCACGCTGCATTAAATGCTCTAATAATTGTAAACCTAAACCGCGGCCTTGTTGCTCAACCGCTATCGCAATATTCAGTAAATGCGCCTCATCTAAGACCTGACTGATCACCCCATGACCAACATGCTGGCCATCAACATACATCATCCAGCACTCATAACTGCTTAAGGCATCCACATAGAGTTTATGCGACCAAGGGTGTGAGAAGGCCTGTTGCTCAAGGGCTACCACCTGCTCTAAGTCGGCAAATTGCATGGGACGAAATTCAATAGCATCAATCATTATTCACCTGCCAAAGCCCGCGATGTGCACACATACTGCGCCAAATATCACGCTTTAATAATGGCTGCTCCAAGACACTTTCTAAGCTGGGTAAGCTCCATGCCTGAACGCCCTCAGTAAAGGGCTGCAGTTGATACAGAGCAGCAGCATCGTCTGCACTACCAAAGCGCACAGCGTGCTCACCCACTAACCAAATACAACGCGTGAGCTCAGCTTGCTGCTCAACACTTAACAGGTCACGCACGCAGGCACGCGCTGCTGCTGCATTCTGACTGTGCATCAAATTACCAGTGCGTAAAATCGGCCAGACCAAGGGTGTCCCCTGACGCAGGAAACCCGGCTGATCAGTTAAACCCGCAGCGCGCAGCATATCTTTAAGTAACTGATAATCAGGATCACGGCTTTGAAACGCTTCGCCGGTGGGCAAATCAACCAACAGCAAGCAGTTATCGGCCCGTAACATTTGCAAAGCAAAACGTGGGATAGGCTCTGCCTGTACTGGCGCAGGCTGCGTTGCCGGCTGATCCACTGGTGTAGCAACAGAGGTATTGAGCGCTGGCTTAGCACTTGGTTTAATCGCGGCCAAGGCTAATTTATCCCGCACTGAAACACGCTCGCCACTGCGCACCACTGGGGCACTGACAGCACTACTGGCCGCCGCGGCTTGTGGCCGCGGCATAGTTTGCACTGCGGGTTGAATCGCGACTTGATCAATGGTTTCCCAATCGAGCAACAACTCACGCGATGGCGCCGCATTAACTAAGGTCTGCCGCGGCAGCCACACATCAATATGCATGGCCTGCAGCATAGCTTGGCGACGGACTTCCTGCTCGTGCATCAGATTCGCTGTGCTAGTCACACACCATCCACCTGCGGATGCGCTTTATCAGTACCTAAATGCATTAGATTCAGCGCATTTAAGTAGGCTTTCGCCGAAGCAATTACGATATCCGTATCTGCTCCATTACCATTAACAATGCGCCCTGCACGCTCTAAACGTACAGTCACTTCACCTTGTGAGTCCGTGCCTTGGGTAATGGCATTGACTGAATACAGTTGTAAAGTTGCACCGGATTTTGCCACTTTCTCAATGGCTTTAAAGGCCGCATCAACCGGGCCGGAACCTTGGTCATCGCTGGCGAATTCTTGACCATCCACATTCAGAATAATGTGCGCGTGCGGCACTTCACCCGTTTTACTGGCCACTTCTAAGCTGACTAATTTGTAAAACTCAGGGGTTTCTTGATTTAAAGTTTCAGACACTAACGCCTGTAAATCTTCATCGAAGATTTCATGCTTTTTGTCAGCTAATTCTTTAAAGCGTGCAAACACGGCATTCAGTTCAGTATCACTGCTAAATTCAATACCCAGTTCTAACAAACGGCTACGGAATGCGCTGCGGCCTGAGTGCTTACCCATGACCATTTTATTGGCATTCCAGCCCACATCTTCTGCAGCCATAATCTCATAAGTTTCACGGTGCTTAAGTACGCCATCTTGGTGAATCCCTGACTCATGCGCAAAAGCGTTGGCACCGACAATGGCTTTGTTCGGCTGCACAGGGAAACCGGTAATACCTGAGACCATGCGCGAGACGCTAAGGATATGCGGGGTATCAATATTGGTATGCACATTCAGCAAATCGTGACGGGTTTTAATCGCCATGACGATTTCTTCCAGCGCTGCGTTACCTGCACGCTCACCTAGACCGTTAATCGTACACTCAACTTGACGTGCACCCGCCACTACCGCCGCTAAGGAGTTGGCTACCGCTAAACCTAAGTCGTTATGGCAGTGTACTGAGAAGATGGCTTTATCGGCATTGGGCACACG
>JAAZCO010000166.1 GCA_012513235.1 Gammaproteobacteria bacterium | reverse complement strand
GGGTTTATCGAAATCTTTCGGGTTAACGCAATCAGTTGCACCGAGCTCGCGCGCAATATCAAACTTACCTGGGTTGATATCAATGGCAATAATACGGCTGGCTTTGGCCATTTTCGCACCAATAATCGCCGCCAAACCAATGCCACCCAAACCGAAAATGGCAACCGTAGCGCCCTCCTCCACTTTCGCGGTATTGAGCACTGCACCGATACCCGTGGTCACGCCGCAACCGAGTAAGCAGATTTTCTCCAGCGGTGCATCTTTCGGCACTTTTGCCAAAGATACTTCCGCCACCACGGTGTACTCAGAAAAAGTCGAGGTGCCCATATAGTGATAAATGGGCTCGCCTTTATAGGAGAAACGGCTGGTGCCATCGGGCATCAAGCCTTTACCTTGGGTCTCACGCACCGATTGGCACAAGTTGGTTTTGCCTGAGGTGCAGAACTTACAGGTGCGGCACTCTGCGGTGTACAAAGGAATCACATGATCGCCGACTTCTAATGAAGTGACACCTTCACCAATCGCCTCAACAATACCGCCGCCTTCATGGCCTAAAATTGCTGGAAAAATACCTTCTGGGTCATCACCTGACAAAGTGAAGGCATCCGTGTGGCAGACGCCACTGGCCACAATGCGTACCAGCACTTCACCGGCTTTAGGTGGTGCGACATCCACTTCAACAATTTGTAACGGCTGGCCAGGACCAAAGGCAACGGCGGCACGGGACTTAATCATTTTCAACTCCTAAATATCTATCGGGGTAAAGCATAGCAGACAGCTGCATTCGATAGGTCAAGCGATCGGGCTATATATGTCAGACAGCCTGATTAAATCAGTGTAGGCTACTGACCTTAACCACGAACTAATCATTGAGTATCACTATGCCCAACACACGCGTGAAAGGTTCGAATCAACGACGTATTGTGCAAGTTGCGCAGCACAGCAGCCAGGCGCTTGAAGCGCAAATCGCAACTTTTTTAAAATCCGGCGGAGTGATTGAAGAAATCCCTCGTGGTGTCACTGGACAGATCTTTACCCCAATGGCGAAGAAGTCTTAAGACTCAGAAGACGCATTCTTTGCAGCTACCAGCAGTGTTTGCAGTAGCTGTAAATCTTCAGGACGCGTTATTTTAACATTGCTGGCACTGCCCTCAATCACTCGCGGTGCAAAACCTGCCCACTCCATGGCTGATGACTCATCCGTGATGGCGACTCCAGCTTGCAAGCTATCAGCTAAAGCCCGCTGCAACACGCCCAAACGAAACATCTGCGGCGTTAAAGCATGCCAAATCACACTGCGATCAATGGTTTTAACGACCTGACCTGCAGCATTAATCTGCTTGAGCGTATCGCGCGCTGGCACAGCCAACAATCCTCCGACTGGGTCATGCGCTAAAGCGCTCAACAAACGCTCTAAATCGTTGCGCTCAAGCAAAGGTCGTGCAGCATCATGCACTAACACCCAATCATCGGCCTGCGCACCGCGCTCGGTTAAATACAGCAATGCATTGAGCACAGAATCAGCACGCTCAGCACCACCGATGACACTAGCAACACGCGTATCACTGGCTAATTTCAGCTGTGGCCACCAACGATCATGCTCGGCAATCGCCACAACAATACCTTGCACCTGCGGATGTTCTAAAAAACAGGCCAAAGTTAATTCAAGAATGGTTTGATCTGCCACCGTCAAATACTGTTTGGGGCATTGCGCTTGCATACGACTGCCAATCCCAGCAGCTGGAATCACTAGCCAAAACTGCGGCAGCGTCACTCTGCAAGCAAGTAAAGGGTTTCCCCTTCCTTGACCATACCCAGCTCATAACGAGCACGTTCTTCAACAGTTTCCATACCTTTTTTCAGTTCCATCACTTCAGCATCCATCACGCGATTGCGCTCTAACAAACGCTCGTTCTCAGCTTTTTGCTCTTTAATCTGCAGTTTTAACTGTGCAACTTGCGCCACACCACCATCACCCACCCAAAGACGGTACTGCAGCCCAGCTAGCATTACCAGCAGTACAATCAACAGCAAGTAGGGTTCTTTTTTCATCGTGGCTTTCCATAAAAAAGGGCAGCTAATATGGCTGCCCTTAAAACTTTATATACTTCTACAAGCGACAGAGCCTGTCAATTAACCACGAAACTCGTCACGGCCACGGTATGGTGCCTTACCAGCCAATTGCTCTTCAATACGCAGCAATTGGTTGTACTTAGCCACACGATCCGAACGGCACAGTGAGCCGGTTTTGATTTGACCAGCAGCCGTACCTACCGCTAAGTCAGCAATGGTTGAATCTTCAGTCTCACCACTACGGTGTGAAATCACTACGCTATAATCTGCAGTTTTAGCCATTTGAATGGCTTCTAAAGTTTCAGTCAAAGTACCAATCTGATTAAATTTAATCAAAATAGAGTTAGCAGTTTTGGTCTCAATACCTTGCTTTAGAATCTTGGTATTGGTTACAAACAAATCATCGCCAACCAACTGAACTTTAGCGCCCAACTTATCAGTCTGAATTTTCCAACCAGCCCAATCTGACTCATCGATACCGTCTTCAACAGAGATAATCGGGAAGCGTTCAATTAGACCAGCCAAGTAGTCAGTAAAGCCTGCAGCATCAAACTTTTTGCCTTCACCGGCTAAGTCGTACATACCGTCTTTGTAAAACTCACTCGCCGCGCAGTCCAATGCTAAGGTGATATCTTCACCCAGCTTGTAACCGGCATTAGCCACAGCTTCTGAAATAACCGCCAAAGCTTCTTCGTTGGACGCAAGGTTCGGTGCAAAACCACCTTCATCACCGACTGAGGTGCTTAAGCCACGCGCCTGCAGTACCGCTTTCAGGTGATGAAAGACTTCAGTACCCATACGCAATGCATCAGAGAAGTTTTTTGCGCCGACTGGCTGAATCATAAACTCTTGGATATCAACGTTGTTATCCGCGTGCTCGCCACCGTTGATGATATTCATCATAGGTACAGGCATGGAATAGACACCTGGTGTGCCATTCAACTCAGCAATATGTGCATACAAAGGCATTCCTTTGGCTTGCGCAGCAGCTTTTGCAGCCGCCAATGACACGGCTAAAATAGAATTCGCACCTAAAATAGCTTTGTTCTCAGTACCATCAAGCTCGATCATGGCACGGTCAAGCGCCTCTTGATCAGTTGCGTCTTTACCCAACAGCAATTCACGGATTGGACCGTTGATCGTTGCGACGGCTTTGAGTACGCCTTTACCTAAATAACGGCTTTTATCGCCATCGCGCAATTCCAACGCTTCACGCGAACCTGTTGATGCGCCTGAAGGTGCACAGGCGCTACCAATGATACCGCCCTCTAAAATCACATCAGCTTCAACGGTAGGGTTACCACGTGAATCTAAGATTTCACGACCTTTGATGTCGATAATTTTTGCCATTGTTCTGCATGCTCCGTACTTGTATTGGGTCAAGCTTAAAGTGAAATAATCAACTTAAGCCGTTTCAATGGTGGGAAAACTTTTAATCAAATCGTCCAACTGCTTCAGCTGTGTTAAAAACGGCTCAAGCTTATCCAAGCGCAAGGCACAAGGGCCATCGCATTTAGCATTATCTGGATCAGGGTGTGCTTCTAAAAACAGACCCGCTAAACCTTGACTCATACCCGCTTTGGCTAACTCAGTCACCTGTGCCCGTCGGCCACCGGCTGAGTCAGCACGGCCACCTGGGGTTTGCAGCGAGTGGGTTACATCAAAAAACACTGGGTACTCAAACTCTTTCATCAGGCCAAAGCCCAGCATATCCACCACAAGGTTGTTGTAACCAAAGGCTGAACCACGCTCACAGAGAATCAGCTGATCATTACCTGCTTCTTCACACTTAGTGAGAATATGCTTCATCTCATGCGGCGCCAGAAACTGGGCTTTTTTGATATTGATCACAGCATTAGTTTTCGCCATGGCCACAACTAAATCAGTCTGGCGCGATAAAAACGCTGGCAACTGAATAATATCGCACACTTCAGCCACTGGCTGTGCTTGATAGGGCTCATGCACATCAGTAATCACCGGCACATTAAAGGTGCGCTTGATTTCCTCAAAGACTTTGAGACCTTCATCCAGACCAGGGCCACGAAAGGAGTTAATCGATGAGCGATTAGCCTTATCAAAACTGGCTTTAAACACATAAGGAATACCGAGTTTTTCAGTCACGCGCACATATTCTTCACAGGCGCGCATGGCTAAATCACGAGACTCAATCACATTAATGCCGCCAAACAAGACAAAAGGCTTGTCGTTGGCGATGTCGATATCAGCGACACGAATGATTTTTTGACTCATGCTTGGCCTGCCTTATACGCTAATGCAGCTTCAACAAAATCTTTAAACAATGGGTGACCACCACGCGGTGTGGAGGTGAACTCTGGGTGGAACTGACTGGCCACAAACCACGGGTGATCCGCCACTTCAACCACTTCAACCAAAGCGCCATCTTCTGAACGACCTGAGACTTTCAAGCCCGCTTCAACCAGTTGCGGTAACAATTGATTATTGACTTCATAACGGTGACGGTGACGCTCAACAATCGAATCTTTACCGTAGCTGGTGTGCACTAAGGTGCCGGGAACCAACTGACACTCTTGCGCACCTAAGCGCATGGTGCCACCGATATCCGCATCTTCGCCGCGTTGTTCAACGCTACCATCTGCGTCTTGCCACTCAGAGATCAAGCCCACTACAGGGTGCGTGCTGTCTTTATCAAACTCAGTGGAGTTGGCATCGGTCCAGCCCAGTACATTGCGCGCGAACTCAATCACCGCCACTTGCATACCTAAGCAGATACCCAAGTATGGAATTTTATTTTCACGGGCATACTGCACCGCTAGAATTTTACCCTCAACGCCGCGCAGCCCAAAACCACCGGGAACCAACACTGCATCAACGCCTTCGAGCACATCAACACCTTGGTTTTCAAGGTCTTCCGAATCGATATAACGCAAATTCACTTTAGTGTTGGTTTCAATACCGGCATGACTCATCGCTTCAATCAAAGATTTGTAAGCGTCAAGCAACTCCATGTATTTACCCACCATGGCAATGGTGACTTCTTGCTTAGGGTTGAGTTTGGCATCGATCACACGATCCCACTCAGACAAATCTGCGCCGTCGCACTCTAAACCAAAACGCTCCATGACAAAATCGTCTAGACCTTGACTGTGCAAGATACCGGGGATTTTATAAATGGTGTCAACGTCATGCAAGCTCACCACCGCACGCTCTTCAACGTTGGTGAAAGAAGCAATTTTACGACGTGAAGCAACATCCACCGGGCGGTCTGAACGACACACCAGCACATCAGGCTGCAAACCAATTGAGCGCAACTCTTTCACCGAGTGCTGAGTGGGTTTGGTTTTTGTTTCACCGGCAGTGGCGATATATGGCACTAAGGTTAAGTGCATCAGCATGGCGCGTTTAGCACCCACTTCAACACGTAACTGACGAATCGCCTCTAAGAATGGCTGTGATTCGATATCACCTACCGTACCGCCAATCTCGACCATGGCGATATCAGCATCACCAGCGCCCTTAATAATACGGCGCTTAATTTCATCGGTGATATGTGGAATCACCTGAATGGTAGCACCCAAGTAATCACCGCGACGCTCACGACGCAACACTTCTTCGTACACACGACCGGTGGTGAAGTTGTTGTTTTGCGTCATGGTGGTGTTCACAAAACGCTCGTAGTGACCTAAATCGAGGTCAGTCTCAGCGCCATCGTGAGTCACAAAGACCTCACCGTGCTGGAACGGACTCATGGTGCCTGGATCGACGTTAATGTACGGATCAAGCTTCAGCAGGGTGACTTTTAAGCCACGCGCCTCAAGAATAGCGGCCAATGATGCTGAGGCAATACCTTTCCCCAATGAAGAAACAACACCGCCTGTGACGAAGATGTAGCGCGTCATAAATAACCCTGGATTCTGCGTTTAAGCGGCAAGCCGCCGAAGATAAGCATTGAAAACTGTGCTTGAAAAAATGCAATTAAAATTCAAGCGCTACAGGAGCAACCAAGCACCTGCATTAATCAACTAATAGACGGGAGAATAGTCTACGCGAAAGCTGTTTATGACTCAAACCAAGAAACCACTAAAACGCGTTTTTTATCCGACACAACACAGTCTACAAGCCAAGAGTCGCTGATTTATCATGAATACTAAGACTCAGCAGCCACTCTACTCTCCCAAGTCACGCTTAAGCCTTGTACAGCAGGATGGCTCAAGCTTGGCATATTAGCCAGCGCCACGGGCTGATCGGCTAAAAAAACGATGGGCAAACGCCCTCGTATAAAAGTCGGCACCGCATGCTCTTGCAGCAAACGCTTTAAATCACGATGACCACGCCCAGCAATAAAAAAGCGCTCAGCGCCTTGGCGGTAACGCACCTGCAGCGGCTGCACAACCTCGCCTACAATCTGCAAATAGCCATTACCTGGCAACAGGTAACGCCCAGGTTCCATGATTGTCAATTCCAAGTCTGCCGGCGGATGCAGCCAAAAATCAGCCAACCAATACACGCGCTGCTGACTGCGCCACAACGCACCGTTATGTAAACGCCAGATCGGCTGCGCATCGACCTGTGCATCACGCAAGCTATCCCAACCGACCCAATGTGCAGTATCAGGCAATAAAGTTAAGGGAGCTAGCCAATAGCGTAGAAGGTTTTTTTGGCGCAGCACACTGAGCTCACGCAACACATCCAGACTTACACAAGGCACATTCAACCAAGCCAAAGCCGGCTCAATCTGCGCTCGCTGCAAGTCTTGCGCAGCCAGCTCATCAAGCAATTCTTGTGCTTCACCCATATGCTGAGCAGTGCGTTGCATACTCTGCTGCATCTGCGGCCAGCGCGCCTTTAACGCAGGCACCACCTGATGACGTAAATAATTACGATCAAAATCATCGGCGCCATTGCTAGGGTCTTCCACCCATTGCAACTGGTGCTGCTGTGCATACTCTAGTATGTGTTGCTGACTGATACCCAATAACGGCCGTAATACTTGCCCACAGGACAAAGCTCGGGCGAGCGGAATACCACGCAAACCGGCCACGCCCGTACCGCGCATCAAACGAAATAACAAGGTTTCTATCTGATCATCCTGATGCTGCGCCATCAGCAAGACTTCATCCGCATCAAGCTGCTCAACAAAGGCTGCATAACGTGCAGTACGCGCCGCCTGCTCCACACTCGCAGTGGCTGCTACAGCCACGCTGACAATGTTCAACGGCACCTGCAGTTCATCACACACGCGCTGACAGTGCACCGGCCAAGCCTGAGCGGCCTCTTGTAAACCATGATGAATATAGATTGCACGCAAGGGAGGTAAACAATGGCTTTGAGCTAAGCGCGCCACAGCATGCAGCAAGACCGTAGAATCCACACCACCTGAAAAGGCAACACACAAAGCAGAAGCAGTACACCACGGCTGCAGTGCTGTCAGAATTTTGTCTTCAATACTTAGCATAGGATACAGCCTTGCAGTGCAGGCTGTAATGCGCACCCCAACAGAACATCAGGGTACGCGATTCGATCAAGCTCAAGCAATTAAGCGATACCAAAACCCATCAGCTTCTCATAACGATGCGCCAACAACTCATCTGTATCTAAGGCTTGCAGCTCAGCCAATTGCGCAGTTAAGGCTGCACGAATGGATTCAACAGTGGCTGCCACATCACGGTGCGCACCACCCAAAGGTTCGTTAATCACGTGATCAACAATCTTCAAGCCCTGTAAACGCTCAGCGGTAATACCCATAGCTTCCGCCGCTTCAGGCGCCTTTTCTGAAGTCTTCCACAAAATAGAAGCACAACCTTCAGGAGAAATCACCGCATAAGTCGAGTACTGCAACATATTAAGGCGATCACACACACCAATCGCTAACGCACCACCTGAACCACCCTCACCGATCACGGTAGAGATAATAGGGGTTTTCAAACGTGACATCACACGTAAGTTCCAAGCAATGGCTTCACTCTGACCGCGCTCTTCTGCATCAATACCTGGGTAAGCACCTGGCGTATCAATAAAAGTGAAGATCGGCATTTTAAAGCGTTCAGCCATTTCCATTAAACGACAGGCTTTACGGTAACCTTCAGGGCGTGGCATACCGAAGTTGCGGCGCACTTTCTCACGCACTTCACGGCCTTTCTGATGACCAATGACCATCACTGGCTGACCATTAAAGCGTGCAATACCACCCACTAATGCCGCGTCATCGGAGAAGTGACGGTCGCCATGCAACTCTTCAAACTCAGTGAACAGATGCTCAATATAATCCAGCGTATAAGGACGCTGAGGGTGACGCGCCATGCGCGCAATCTGCCAACTGGTTAAGTTAGTAAAAATACTCTTAGTTAACGAGTCACTTTTACCCTTAAGGCGTGAAATTTCTTCACCAATGTTTAAATCATTGTCATTGCCTACCAAACGTAACTCTTCAATTTTCGCCTGAAGATCGGCAATGGGCTGTTCAAAATCCAAAAAACTAGGGTTCATCCGGGGCATCCATTTTTCTGTTACGGCGGTTAGGCCGTGCTGCAATGTTTAAGATTTACGCAACATCTAGCGCATAAATCACCAAATAGTCTGTCCAGTAGAGACTTTAAGCCTCGACGCCATTTTGGCGCTCTGATACTAGCCGCTCTTATACTAACGATAATGCAAAAAGACGTTATCACGACCCAACAGGTCACGTAATCCTTGAATTAGGTCATCCGTTGGCTCGATTTTCCACTGTTCTGAAAACTCAAGTAAGGCCTGGGCTGACGGCGCACTGTACTGCATAGTCAACGGGCACTCACCTTTATACTGTAATAATAAGGCTTTTAACTGGGCTAAGTTGCCACGACTTAAGTCGGTAGCCGCAACATTTAAGCGTAAACTTTGCGCCAAACTGGTGCGAGCTTCCTCTAAGCTCATCACGCGCTTAGCACGCAAACGCAAGCCACCCGAGAAATCATCATGACTGACCTCACCCTCGACCACAACCAATGCATCGGTTTGCAATAAAGACTGTGCCTGATTAAAAGCATCGGCAAATAACGACGCTTCAATGCGTGCAGAGCGATCATCAAGGGTAATGAACCCCATTTTATCGCCCTTTTTATTACGCATTACGCGCAGATTGATAATTAAACCTGCCACTGTTTGCGTGTCGCGTGCCGGCCTTAAATCAATAATACGCTGGCGAGCAAAACGACGCACTTCACCCTCATACTCATCAATGGGATGTCCGGTCAAATACAAGCCCAAAGTATCTTTTTCGCCTTTCAAGCGCTCTTTAAGTGTCAGTTCGCGCGCATCGCGATACTGCGCATAAAGATCCACGTCCTGCTCAGAAAGAATATCGCCAAACAGATCCATATGCCCACTATCACGGTTACGCGCAGCTTGATCAGCAGTCTGAATCGCTTCTTCCATTGCCTCCAAGAGCACTGCGCGGTTACGGTCAATACCGGCCTGATACTCATCTACCTGATCAGAGAAGTACGGCCCCATGCGATCTAAAGCACCACTGCGCACCAATGCATACAAGGTGCGCTTATTAATGCGCTTCATATCCATACGCGCACAAAAATCAAATAAATCTTTAAAGGGTTCGCCAGCACGCGCACTGACAATCGCTTCCACAGGGCCTTCACCGACACCTTTAATCGCGCCCAAGCCATACACCACATGACCGTCATTGTTCACGGTAAATTTGTAGTCAGACTGATTCACATCCGGCGCCATAATGCGCAACTTCATATTGCGACACTCTTCCACCAGAATAACCACCTTATCGGTGTTATCCATATCGGCCGACAATACTGCCGCCATAAACTGTGGTGGATAATGCTGCTTAAGCCAAGCCGTCTGGTAGGACACTAAGCCATAAGCTGCGGAGTGCGACTTGTTAAAGCCATAACCAGCAAACTTCTCTACCAGATCAAAGATATTACCTGAGAGGTTTTCATCGATATCATTTTGACTGCAACCGGCAATAAAACCACCGCGCTGCTTGGCCATTTCTTCAGGCTGTTTTTTACCCATGGCACGGCGCAACATATCCGCCTCACCCAATGAGTAACCCGCCATCACCTGCGCAATCTGCATCACCTGCTCTTGATACAAGATAATGCCGTACGTCGGCTCAAGTACAGGCTCTAATCCTGCGTACTGGTAATCAGGGTGCGGATAGGCGAGCTCAGCACGGCCGTGCTTACGATTGATAAAGTCATCAACCATGCCCGACTGCAAAGGACCTGGACGAAACAAGGCTACCAGAGCAATCAAGTCTTCTAAGCAGTCAGGTTTGAGCTTTTTAATCAGCTCTTTCATCCCGCGCGACTCAAGCTGGAACACCGCGGTGGTTTCCGCACGCTGCAGCATCTGATAAGTGGGTTTATCATCCAGCGGGATAAAGTCGATATCCAGTGGTGGCTCATCAATCTTAGCGCGATCGCGGTTAATGTTTTCCAGCGCCCACTTGATAATGGTTAAAGTTCGCAGGCCCAAGAAGTCAAACTTCACTAGACCGGCGGCTTCCACATCATCTTTATCGAACTGAGTCACTAAGCCACTGCCGTCCTCATCACAAGAGACCGGTGAGAAGTCCGTCAGCTTAGTCGGTGCAATCACTACACCACCGGCGTGCTTACCGGTACCACGAGTGATACCTTCGAGCTTGAGCGCCATCTCCCAAATTTCAGCGGCTTCTTCGTCAACCTTTAAAAAGTCGCGCAAAGCCTCTTCTGCATCAAAGGCTTTGCCCAAGGTCATGCCCGGTTCAAACGGGATCATTTTGGAAAGGCGATCCGCCAAACCATAAGCCTTGCCCTGCACCCGCGCCACATCGCGCACTACAGCTTTGGCCGCCATAGTACCGAAAGTAATAATCTGGCTGACCGCTTCGCGACCGTACAAATCAGCGACGTAATCAATCACCCGATCACGGCCATCCATGCAAAAGTCGACGTCAAAGTCAGGCATCGAGACCCGCTCGGGGTTAAGGAAGCGCTCAAACAGCAAGTCATACAACAGCGGATCAATGTTGGTAATG
Organism: Gammaproteobacteria bacterium; assembly: GCA_012513235.1. GTDB lineage: Bacteria > Pseudomonadota > Gammaproteobacteria > Pseudomonadales > Pseudomonadaceae > Denitrificimonas. The sequence continues at coordinate 6,298 of JAAZCO010000166.1, read as the reverse complement.
TGCAGCACATAGGCCACTAAACTACCAGCACCCGACCCACGGCCCGGGCCTACCGGCACACCGTTATTTTTCGCCCAACGGATAAAATCCATCACGATCAAGAAGTAACCAGGGAAACCCATCTGGTTAATAATATCCAACTCAAAAGTCAGGCGATCGTCATACACTTTGCGCTTGGCATCATAGTCTGGCGTATCTTTGGGCAAGGTCACTGACAAGCGCTCTTCCAAGCCCTCAAATGACACTTGACTGAGGTACTCGCCAATGGTCATGCCTTCTGGCACTGGAAAGTCAGGCAAGAAGTGCGTACCCAACTGCACTTCAATATTGCAGCGCTTAGCAATCTCAACACTGTTGCTTAATGCTTCGGGCACATCAGCAAATAACTCCGCCATTTGTTCAGGCGTTTTTAAATACTGCTGATCCGAATACGTGCGGGCGCGACGCGGATCATCCAGCGCTCGCCCCTCACCAATACAGACGCGAGTTTCATGCGCTTCAAAATCTTCTTGCTTGATAAAGCGCACATCGTTGGTCGCCACAACCGGCACACCGGCACGCGCCGCTAAATCCACGGCAGCATGCACATGCTCTTCATCATTAGGACGCTGAGTGCGCTGCAATTCGAGATAAAAAGCATCCGGAAAAACACTTTGCCATTCACTCAACAGTTGCTGTGCTTTGGTCATTTCACCCGCCAACAGCGCGAGCCCAATCTCACCTTCTTTAGCGCCCGATAAAGCAATCAGCCCTTGAGCAAACTCTTTAACCCAGTCACGCTCAATCACCACTAAACCGTGGCGCTGGCCCTGGGTAAAACCTCGGGAAATCAGCTCAGTGAGATTGCGATAACCTTGCGGTGTCATCACCAGCAAAGTCATACGCGTTAAAGGTCCCTCTTCTTCAGCGCTGGCCAACCAAATATCCGCACCACAGATGGGTTTAACCCCACCGCGCTGCGCATTGGTATAGAACTTCACCAAAGAACTCATATTACTTTGGTCAGTTACCGCCACCGCCGGCATGCCTGCGTCACTTACCGCTTTAATCAAAGGTTTGATGCGCACTAAGCCATCAACCAATGAAAACTCGCTGTGTACATGCAAATGAACAAATGATGCGGACATGAAGAACCTTTTCTCAACCAACAAATAACAACTGAAGCACGTTACACGGCCTAAACTTTATTGTGTCAGGCGCAGTAACGCTTCGCGGTATTTATCCGCTGTTTTTTGTGCCACATCCAGCGGAATAGCCGGTGCTGGAGCTTCTTTATTCCAGCCGCTGTTTTCTAACCAATCACGCACAAACTGCTTATCAAAACTCGGCGGATTACTGCCCACTTGATAGCTGTCTGCAGGCCAGAAGCGGCTAGAGTCAGGTGTCAAAGCTTCATCCATTAAAGTCAGAGTGCCGTCAGCATCCAAACCAAATTCAAACTTAGTATCAGCAATAATAATGCCGCGCGTCGCCGCATACTCAACCGCTGCTTTATACAGAGCAATAGAAACATCACGCACTTGCGCCGCTAAATCATCACCGATAATGGCTGCACACTGCGCAAAGCTGATATTTTCATCGTGATCGCCCACTTCAGCTTTAGTCGAGGGGGTAAAGATAGGCTCAGGTAGCTTTTGTGCTTCTTGCAAACCTGCGGGCAACTCAATGCCACACACAGTACCGCTGCGCTGATATTCCTTCCAGCCTGAACCCACTAAGTAACCGCGTACAATCGCCTCAACAGCAACCGGCTTGAGACGTTTAGCAACAACGGCACGCCCTGCAACTAAAGGTAACTCTTGCGCGCTGACCACGTCAGCCACCTGATCACCGGTAAAGTGATTGGGAATAATGTGCTCAAGCTTCTCAAACCAGAAATTGGAAATCTCGGTGAGAATTTTGCCTTTTTCTGGAATCGGCTGTTCTAAAATCACATCAAAAGCTGAAAGACGGTCACTGGCGACCATCAGCATACGCTGGGCATCAATTTCATACAGATCACGTACTTTGCCTGAATATAATTTCTTCAGGCTCAGCTGAGGCTGGTTGCTCATGGCAAAAATCCTAATATTGGAAACGCAGCAGGCGAAATCTAAGTTTCGCCTGCTCGATCATGGTTGGGACAATGGTTTAATCTAAATGTGTACGTATTTTTTCTAAGATACGCTCAGTCACATCAGCAGAAGCCAAGCTTTCAAGCTCACGCTCAACGCTGACGAACACCTGCTGATTAATGGCTGTTAAACGCAAAATATAACGCTCGCCACTGTCTTGCTCAGGCGCCTTCTTACTTGAACTGAATAAGCGTTTAAAGAATCCAGGCTTGCTCTGTTCAGCAGTTTTAGCTAAATCAATATAATACAAACCGGTGCTACGATTGAGGTCATCCACCGCAATATTAGCCGCACTTAAAGCACGTCCAACACTCGACCAAGCACGGTCAAAGCTGGCATCCAGACGCAAGGCTTTAAGGCCATTACCGCTATCGACCACCACTACACGCTTAGGTGCGTCATAGGTTTTGCTGGCCAACAAAGAGAAGGAGTCACCTTTCTCATTACTTTTTGCCAAGTATTGATTTAATTCACCTAACAAGCTTTCAGCGACAGCGCCTGTGGTTTTACTGTCAGTCCAGACTGCATCTGTTGGTGCTTGCAGGCTGCGCTGGGCTTGATAGATAAACACTTCACTGGTGTTGCGCTGTACGCCGGGATCAATACGCACACGAAAGCGCAGATTGATATCACTCGGTGGCGTACCCCACACTTGGCGCACTAAGCTGGCATTGAGTTCGTTCGGTGCTTGCCACTGTGTCACAAACTCACCAATATGTGGACGCTCGTCAGCAATTTTAAAACCATTGCTTTCAAAAAACTGCTGCGCAACCGGCCACACTTGCGCGGGAATACGCTGCGCAACAATCCAGCTCAATTGATCACTTTTTTGCAGGTTAAAGTCACCCAGCAGTCCTTCAGTAGGCAATGGCTGCGGGCGTGGTACTTTATAATCTTCAGCGGCTTGAGCAGAAGCGATACGGTGTGGAATCGGTAATAAAGGATCCAGATGTTTGACTTTTGCACCATCAGGCAACTGCATTGCAGGAGTCGAACGCGCATCTAGATAGTCACCACCGCGGTCACGAAAATAACCTTTATCGCCCCATAACATTCCACAGCCTGTTAGGCTGCTAGCAGAGACTGCTAACAAACATATTCCAGCAAATCGCTTCATGCGTTTTAAAACCTCAGATTAATTCAAAATACCGGACTGACGCATGGCCTGGCGTAAAGTGTCATGGTATTGCTCACTGAACCATGTCAGCGGCAAGCGAATACCAGCTTGAATCAAGCCCATCTCATACAGCGCCCATTTCACAGGGATTGGATTGGCTTCTAAAAACAAATTCTCATGCAAAGGCATCAAACGATCATTTAATGCTTTAGCTGCAGCAGCCTCACCACTCATGGCCAACTTACACAGCTCACTCATTTCACGTGGTGCAATATTAGCGGTGACCGAAATATTACCTTTACCGCCAGCCAGCATCAGCTCATAAGCGGTGGCATCATCACCTGAATACACGAAGAAATCACTGGCAACACGCGCGATAATATCTTTTGCACGAGCAATATCACCTGTGGCTTCTTTGATACCAATAATATTAGGTATGGCCGACAAGCGCACAACAGTATCAGCCAACATATCGCACACCGTACGCCCTGGTACGTTATACAAAATCTGCGGAATATCGACCGCTTCAGCAATATGTTTAAAGTGCTGATAGAGGCCTTCTTGAGTCGGTTTATTATAGTACGGCGTCACTAACAAGCACGCATCGGCACCAACACTTTTTGCATTGCGCGTCAGCTCTACAGCTTCGCGAGTACAGTTTGCACCGGTACCTGCAATCACTGGGATGCGGCCATTAACTTGCTCAACCACACGACGGATCACTTCAACATGTTCAGCAACGTTTAAAGTTGCCGACTCACCCGAGGTACCCACAACCACTAAAGCATCAGTACCTTCTTTAAGGTGAAAGTCCACCAACTGAGTCAATGCGTGCCAATCAAGTGCGCCTTGCGCATCCATGGGCGTGACTATTGCGACCATACTGCCCGAAATCATGCAACCGCTCCTGCAAAATGAAAATAGAAATATCAGAGATCGGTAATGTTACTGATGCCTTTGAGCTTGCACAAGCACTGCTCGCGTCTTTGAGCATTCCACTTACCCCTTCTTTTAGTTACTCTAGTGCGCTTAGCGGCGTAAAATACGCCACAATTAACTTTCTGGGATGCTGAATGTCTGTACTACCCTTACCTGAACAATATGTACTTATCAGTGCCATGGGACGCGATCCTCTTGAGTTAACTAACGTCATTTGCCGATCCTGCCAAGAAAACCGCTGCTCAGTGGTTAGCAGCCGCTTAACTCGTCATGGCAAATATAGTGTGTTAACTGTACAAGCTGGCGGTACCTGGGACGCTCTAGCGCGCCTAGAAAGCTCGCTACCCTTGCTAGCTAAGCGTCATGACTTACAGTTGACCCATACACGCAGTGAGGATGAGCAGACTCGTCCACAAGCCCTACCTTATATTGTCTATGTCAGTGCTTTGTACCAGCCGGATATTTTGGCGGAGTTATGCCAGTTCTTTGCTGACAACCAGATTGGTCTTGAAAACATCACCTACGATACCTATCAAGCGCCGCAAACTGATACCACCATGCTCAATGCCACTATTACAGTGACGCTACTGGCATCAACGCAAATCAATTGGTTGCGTGATCAGTTTTTAGACTTTGCTGATGCCCTCAACTTAGATGCGTTAATCGAGCCGTGGCGCCCACAAACACCTTAAGCCTGAGGAACTATAATGCTTAACCAACCGATCGATAATTTTACCGCTGCAGCGACCAGTGACACCACAGTGGAACTGGCGAAACTCGCTGGACAGCAAGTGGTATTGTATTTTTATCCTAAAGACAACACCCCAGGCTGCACCACTGAAAGCCAAGATTTTCGTGACTTACACGAACAATTTAGCGCTGCCAACACCCTGATTTTTGGTGTGTCACGCGATACGCTACGCGTACACGAAAATTTCAAAGCTAAGCACAGCTTCCCCTTTGAGTTAATCAGTGACGGTGAAGAAGCACTGTGCAAACAGTTTGATGTTATTAAACTGAAAAAACTCTACGGCAAAGAGCACTTAGGCATTGAGCGCAGCACTTTCTTAATTGATAGCAGCGGTGTCTTACGCCACGAATGGCGCAAAGTTAAAGTCGCAGGTCATGCAGCAGAAGTTTTAGCAGCAGCACAAGCTCTGAACGCGGGCAATTAAGCCTGCTTTAACACTCTTTACGCAGCCAATAGGTATACACAGTCTGCTCAAGCGTTTCATGCAGCAGACTGTGCCCAGCAAGTTGAGCAAACGAGCGAAAGTCGCGTTGCGAGCCAGCGTCAGTAGCCAGCACCTTTAGCACACTACCAATAGGCAGCTCATTCAGAGCTAATTTGGCTTTTAATAATGGCATTGGACAGGCCAAGCCTCGGGCATCCACTTCAGCGGCATGCAGCATGCTGATGTCACTCATAAAAAACACCTCCTTAATCTACGAACATTGCGCCAAGCAGTGTGTCTAAACGCCACGCACAGCTATTTCTACTGTTAGGCTTGCTCACTTATCGCGCGCATTGTAGCGTATACCACTGCTTATCCTGCAAAGAGAGTGCTATGACCTTGTTACGCCCTGCTCTACTAGCGCTGGCTTGTCTGTTTACTCAGCCTGTTTTAGCCTTTGATTTGCCTTCATTAGGCGATTCAAGCTCTGCCATTATTTCTCCAGAACAAGAGCACCAGCTCGGACGCGCCTGGTTAAGTATTTTGCGCGGCCAAGTACGTCAACTCGAAGACCCATTGCTCAAAGATTATGTTGAGTCCAGCGTGTACCGTTTGGCTGAAACCAGCCAGCTGAACGATCGACGTCTTGAGTTTATTTTACTGGCCAGCCCGCAACTGAACGCCTTTGCTGCACCGGGTGGTATTGTCGGCGTTAACGGTGGTTTACTACTCCATGCGCACACCGAGGCAGAATACGCCTCTGTCATGGCACACGAACTGGCGCACTTATCTCAACGTCACTTTGCCCGAGGCTTAGAAGCACAAAAACGTCTGCAAGTCCCCTTAATGGCAGCCATGCTGGCCGGCGTGATTGCTGCAGCGGCTGGCGGTGGTGATTTAGGAATGGCCGCTATTGCCTCAACTCAGGCCGCAGCCATTCAAGAACAGCGACG
>JAAZCO010000165.1 GCA_012513235.1 Gammaproteobacteria bacterium | reverse complement strand
TGCACGCTCACCTAGACCGTTAATCGTACACTCAACTTGACGTGCACCCGCCACTACCGCCGCTAAGGAGTTGGCTACCGCTAAACCTAAGTCGTTATGGCAGTGTACTGAGAAGATGGCTTTATCGGCATTGGGCACACGCTGAATCAACTGACTGATGAGATTGGCATACTCATGGGGAATCGCATAACCAACAGTATCTGGAATATTAATGGTGCGCGCACCGGCATCAATCGCCGCTTCAACAATGCGACAGAGGAAATCAATTTCCGAACGGCCGGCATCTTCACAGGAGAACTCAACATCTGAGCATAAGTTACGGGCTTTCTTAATTGCACGCACCGCTTGCTCAACCACTTGGTCAGGCTGCATACGCAGCTTATGTTCCATATGGATTGGACTGGTCGCAATAAAGGTGTGAATACGACCGGAGTTAGCACCCGCCAAAGCTTCAGCTGCACGCTCAATGTCACCATCTAATGCACGTGACAAGCTACAAATGGTACTGTCTTGAATAGTGTCAGCAATGGCTTTTACCGCTTCAAAGTCACCCTGACTGGCAATCGCAAAACCGGCTTCAATCACATCCACACGCATGCGCTCTAGAGCTTTAGCAATGCGCAGCTTTTCTTCTTTGGTCATCGAAGCGCCAGGGCTTTGCTCGCCATCACGCAAGGTGGTATCAAAAATAATAACGCGGTCACTGCTGCTCATAATCTTCTCCTGAAGGCTGCCAGTCGCTGCTGGGCAAGCAAACTCTAGGTCTTTGTGCAGTTACAGCTACGCACAAAAACATTTTTATAATAGGGGTATAAGTACTAGATTAATCCTCGAGTCTGTCGAGGTCTAGCGGCAATTCGTCGTACAGCGCTAAGCTGCGTTGTGCACTGCTAACAAGGGTCCATAGCCAAGTTTTAACGCGTCGGCAATTGCGCCTGAATACTGTCTAATAAACGTTGTAAAGCACCTTGATTACGCTGCAACACTTGCTGCGCCGCAGCACACATCTTTTGCACTTGCGCAGGCGTAGTCCATAACTGTGCTACGGCCTGCGCCAACGCTTGAGCATCGGCAACTTGCTGCAACCCACCGGCCTCAAGCAACTGCTCGGCAATCTCTAAAAAGTTAAAATAGTGCGGGCCGGTTAAAGTCGGTTTCGCCAAAGCAATCGGCTCAAGCATATTATGCCCGCCGTGCTCGATTAAACTGCCAGCCACTAAAGCCACATCAGCCAATGCATAGAGAAACAACAACTCACCCATAGTGTCACCAAGCAACACTTGGTGCTGCGCGCTAACTGTCGCTTGGGTTGAGCGACGCTGCACCTGGATACCTTGCGCTACACACAAGCTATGCACCGACTCAAAACGCTCCGGATGACGCGGCACTAAAATCAATAAAGCGTCGGTGAATTGCACTAACAATTGCTGATGCGCGGCTAAAATCAGTGCATCTTCACCTTCATGAGTACTGGCAGTAATCCATATCGGACGCTGCGTCGCTTGCCACTGCTCACGCAATTTTTGTGCTTGTTCAGGTAGTGCAGCGTCGACACGTAAATCATATTTAATAGAGCCCGTCACCGTAACTGTTTCAGGGCGCGCACCTAAATCGATAAAACGCTGCGCCTCAGTGTGTGTTTGCACCGCTAATGCGCTGATTTGCTTCAGCATCGGTGCGACTAGCTTGGGAAATCGACCATAACCTCGCGCCGAACGTGCAGATAAACGCCCATTGGCCAACACTACGGGGATATTGAGGCGCGCACACTGATTAATATGGTTGGGCCAGAGTTCAGTTTCCATCACAATCGCCAAGCGCGGCTTAAGACGCTGAAAAAAACGCCGTGAACAGATAGGTAAATCGTAAGGCAAATAACAATGCTGCACACTATCGCCAAATAGGCTTTGAATACGCTCAGAACCTGTGGGCGTCATGCAGGTCACGGTAATGGGCAAATCTGGATACAGTTGCTGCAACGCTTTCACCACCGGCGCTGCGGCAATACTTTCACCCACTGATACCGCATGCAGCCAAATACCACCCTGTTTAAATTCAGGTAAGTTGATAGCGAAACGCTCAGCAATACGTTTGGCATAGGCCGGAGCTTTGCGCGAACGCAGCCATAAGCGCACGGCAATCACTGGTACGGCAAGGTACAGCAGCAAGGTATATAGGGTTCTATTCATAGTGGTAAAGTTTAGCAAAGGCGCGGCGATAATACTGCGCTCGGTTATACTGCTGCTATATTTTTTACGAGAGGCGTCTATGTCACTCACTTTAAACACTGATATTGCCATTATTGGCGGCGGCATCGCGGGCTTATGGCTCAATGCGCAATTGCGCCAGCGCGGTTTTAATACGCTATTAATCGAACAAAACAGCCTCGGCGGCGGCCAATCAGTCAAATCCCAAGGGATTATCCATGGCGGCGCTAAATACGCTCTGCATGGCGCGCTAACCGGCTCATCCGAAGCCATTGCTGAGATGCCTGAACGCTGGCGTAAAGCGCTCAATGGCGAAGGCGAGCTCGATTTACGAGGCGTGCGCTTACTCTCTGATGCGCATTACCTCTGGTCGCCAGGCTCGATTGCCGGCAATCTCACCAGCTTTTTTGCCAGTAAAGCGATGCGTGGCCGTGTGGACCAAGTGAAAGGCCTACAATTGCCACCAGCACTGCAACATAAAGATTTTAAAGGCCGCGTCTATCGTTTATCTGAACTGGTACTGGATGTGCCGAGTTTAGTTGAGCGCATGGCAGAGTTGGCTGGTGATAGCTTGCTGCATGCACAGGCCATCACCCCGCGTTACGAAAATGCTAGATTAGTTGGCGTACAAGCAGACGACTACAGCATTAATGCGCAACGCGTCGTATTTTGTGCCGGTGCTGGTACTCAAGCATTACTGCAAGCCTTTGCCCTCAACAAACCAGAACAACAACTGCGACCACTGCATATGGTGCTGGCTAAAGGCCCAGCATTATTACCCTTATATGCACACTGTCTAGGCGGTGGCAGCAAACCGCGGATCACAGTAACGACTCACCCTGCGGCTGATGGCCAATGGGTGTGGTATTTAGGCGGCAACATCGCGGAAGCCGATGGCGTAGCGCGCTCAGAGGCTGAGCAAATCCAAGCCGCACAAGCCGAAGTCGCACAACTGCTGCCCTGGGTGGCACAAGAGCAAACACAGTGGGCCACCTTACGCGTGGATCGTGCTGAACCTGTGCAATCTGGGCTGACTCGTCCAGACAATGCCTTTGTTACCGAGCAAGGTGCCTTAGTCGTCGGCTGGCCAACCAAGCTGGCGTTAGCGCCGGACTTTAGTGATCGCGTTATTAAGCTATTCGAGCGCGATGGTATTCAACCCAGCGCAGCGCAAAGCTATGCAGACTTGCCGCGCCCCAGCGTTGCACAACCTGTTTGGGAGACTTTGTTTAATGACCCTGCATGATTTCCATCGCCCACTGGGCAGCACCGGCTTTGATGTGTCGCCGCTCGGTTTAGGTACAGTCAAATTAGGCCGTGACCAAGGGGTAAAATACCCTAACGGCTTTACCATTCCCGATGATCAGCAAGCTCTGGCATTAATCAATCAAGCCCGTGATTTAGGCATCAACCTACTGGATACCGCGCCAGCCTATGGCATCAGTGAAGAACGCTTAGGCCATTTACTGCAGGGCCAGCGTGATGAGTGGGTGATTGTCAGTAAAGTGGGCGAGGAATTTGTGGCCGGCGAGTCTGCTTACGATTTTTCTGCCGCACACACTCGCTTCTCTGTGGATCGCAGCCTGCAACGTCTACGTACAGATCATATTGAATTAGTACTGGTGCATTCCAATGGCGATGACGTGGCTATTTTGCAAGAAGAAGAGGTCTACGCAACACTAGCTGCGCTTAAGCAAGAAGGTAAAATTGGCGGCTTTGGTTTTTCTGGTAAAACAGCGGAAGGCGGTATTCTTGCACTTGAACAAGGCGACTGCGCGATGGTGACTTACAATCTTAATGAGCGCGATGAGTTGCCCGTGCTGGATTACGCCGCGCAGCACAATAAAGGCATTCTAATTAAGAAAGCTTTAGCCAGCGGTCATATTTGCTTAGCGGATGGTATTGATCCTGTGCAAGCCAGCTTTGCGATGATTTTTGCACACCCTGCGGCAGCCAGTGCCATTGTTGGCACGATAAACCCAAAGCACCTACAAGCCAATGCTGAGTGCGTTGCTAAAATCCTCAGCAGCAGAAGCTAAAAACAAAACAGCTGCGCGGATTAAAACCCTACGCAGCTGTTATTGACCGATAAAGTTGTTATTACTTACTACGGATTTTCTCAACAATAGCCGTGGTTGAGCTGTTCTCTACAAGGCCTAGTACGCGCACTTCACCGCCATAGGCATAGACCAACTCCGCACCCACCACTTGATCCACACCGTAATCACCACCTTTCACCAAGATATCTGGCTTAAGTAAGGTAATCAGGCTTTCTGGAGTATCTTCAGCAAAGCTCACCACCCAATCCACCGCGCCCAAACCAGCCAGCACTGCCATACGGCGATCCACTGAGTTAATTGGACGCCCAGGGCCTTTCAAGCGGGTGACTGACGCATCGCCATTCACCGCAACAATTAAGCGATCACCCTGCTCACGGGCTTGCTCTAAATAGCTGACATGACCGGCGTGCAAAATATCAAAGCAACCATTGGTAAATACCACACGCTCGCCTTGCGCACGTGCATCTTCCACCGCTGCCTGCAATTGCTGCAAACTCAGCACACCACGCTCAGCACCGTCTTCACGCTGTAAAGCACGACGCAACTCTGGCGCACTGATGGTAGCCGTACCCAGCTTACCCACCACAATACCGGCCGCTAAATTAGCTAAGGTCATCGCTTGCGGCAGGCTTTCACCGGCCGCCAGAGCTGCAGCCATGGTTGAAATCACCGTATCACCGGCGCCAGTCACATCAAACACTTCACGCGCGCGCGCTGGCAAATGCAAGGCTGGCACGCCATGACGCAGCAGGGTCATGCCTTGCTCACCACGGGTAATCAGCAGCGCATCTAACTCCAAGTCTTGCAGCATGGCAGTACCGCGCTGCATCAACTGTGCTTCATCCTCACAATGCCCAACCACTGCTTCAAACTCAGCTAAGTTTGGCGTGAGCAATGTCGCGCCACGGTAAATTGAAAAATCCGTGCCTTTAGGGTCGGCTAATACCGCGACACCGCGCTGCTTCGCTGCTTGTAAAAGTGCTTGGTGATTAAGCAAAGTACCTTTGCCATAGTCGGACAGAATCATCACCTTCACACTATCCAATACTGATTCCACTTTAGCCAATAAAGTATCGGTATCGGTATTAAAGCGCTCTTCAAAATCCATACGTAAGAGTTGCTGCTGACGGCTCATCGCCCGCAGTTTCACAATGGTGGGCTGGCCAGCAATACGTTGAAAATGCGTTTGCACGCCCACCGAGTGCAATTGTTCAGTCAGTGCCGCAGCGGCTTCATCAGCACCCGTGACACCAATTAACTGCACCGGCGCACCTAAGGCAGCAATATTCAACGCCACGTTGGCGGCGCCGCCAGGACGGTCTTCAGTGCGCGTGACTTTGACTACTGGCACCGGCGCTTCTGGAGAAATACGTGTGGTACTGCCATACCAATAACGATCCAGCATCACATCACCCACCACCAATACAGGGGCTTGGGTAAACGCTGGTAATGGGGATTTCATAATAGAGTCAACCTTAAAAAATTTGCGTCATGATAACACGCCACACCTTAAGCAATCAGCGCCACTGCCAGCGGCATCAGTACAGCAGTCAACACGCCCATCATACTCATAGCAAGAGCAGCAAAGGCACCTGTCTCCTCACCTTCCTGTAAGGCACGTGCAGTACCGATACCGTGAGCAATAATGCCTAACGCCATGCCTTGTGCAGCAGGATGAGTGATGCGCAAAATACGCAGCAGTTCAAAACCAAACATCGCCCCAACAATACCGGTAATCATCACAAAGACTGCCGCCAACGAAGCCGAGCCACCGATCTCTTCTGCCACCAGCATCGCAATCGGCGAAGTCACTGATTTGGGCGCCATGGTTTTTAAAATCATGGTTTCCGCGCCAAAGAGCCACGCCAAAGCCACACCTAAAATAGTTGCAAACAACCCACCCAAAAATAGGGTAATCAGCGTTGGCCACAACACTTGACGCACCCGTCGTATATTCAAGTAAAGCGGCACTGCCAGCGCAACGGTAGCTGGACCTAAAATAATACCGAGCAACTGCGTACCTTCTTTATAGTCGGCGTAATCAATCCCCAGTAGCAGCAATACCGAGATCAGCACGACCATCGAGATTAATAAGGGCTGCAGCAGTATCCAACGTGTTTTCTCATAGGCAGCAACAGCAAGCTGATACACACCTAAAGTTAAACCAACAAAAAAGAGAGGGTGATGAATCACTGCATCTAAAGCTGCCTGCCATTCAAGAGTCATAGATCCCCCTTATTACGTGCTTGACGATTAATCAAAACTTGCATCAACCAGCCAATAAAGACCATAGACACCAATAATGAAATCACCAGCGAGCCGGTAATCGCCCAAAAGTCGGCTTTAATATCGGCTACATGCGCCATCACCCCGATGGCTGGCGGCACCAACAACAAAGGCAAATAGCGTAATAAACTGGTTGCTGCTTGATTAATCGGCTCATTCACACCACCGCGCAGCATCAAATATATAAATAACAGCACTAGGCCAATAATAGCGCCCGGTATCACAGGGAAGAAAAGTACGTTCAGCGCTGTTCCAGCTAACTGGAACGCTACCAGCAAGCTCAGCCCACGTAATAACATCTCACTCTCCAATAGTTTTTTATTAACGACGCACAGTATACGGGCAAGGATTGCTAAAAATAAATGTGTACACAGGATATGTCGCAGGCAAAACTCTAGCAGCAGCTCAAAGTAAAGATTTATTGCAACACATAGCAGATTTCAGACAATAAAAAACCCGCACGAAGCGGGTTTTTTATACACAGAGAACGCAATCAATTACTTGATTTTGCCTTCTTTGTAAATCACGTGTTTACGGATAACTGGATCAAACTTTTTGATTTCCAGTTTATCAGGCGTAGTACGCTTGTTCTTATCTGTAGTGTAGAAGTGACCGGTACCAGCACTTGACACTAAACGGATTAAATCACGCATGATATTCCCCTTAAACCTTGATGCCGCGAGCACGAAGCTCAGCGAGTACTGTGTCGATTCCGCGCTTATCAATCACGCGCATGCCTTTTGCAGATAAACGTAAACGTACAAAACGGTTTTCGGTTTCTACCCAAAAACGGTGATGCTGCAAGTTTGGCAGGAAACGGCGACGGGTTTTGTTATTGGCGTGGGAAACTTTATTCCCTGTAACCGGACCCTTACCGGTTACTTGACAAACTTTTGACATATCTCAGCCCTCATAAACCACATGCTCAACCCAGCATGGGTTGGCTGCTTTAAAACGTAATTGGATTCGTAGGTCGTTAAAAACATGACGGTTTTTATAACCTGCATATTATTACCCAGACTTAACTAAGGAACAACAGCAGCACTAAATATAGCGCTAATCTGGTTCTCTTAGAATCGAGCCGTGCTTTATAGCAGAAAGCAGTTTACGAATCAAGGATAGCTACACTTTTAAACACAGCGCAGATTGCCAGTTTTCATCACATCCAGCCATTTTCAACCATGGATAGCGGCTCACCATCGCCCACAATAAAATGATCCAAAACTCGCACGTCAACCAGCGCCAGCGCCTCTTTCAGGCGTTCGGTTAATACCTTATCCGCCTGACTGGGTTCGGTGATTCCACTGGGGTGATTGTGGGTTAAAATCAATGCCGCAGCATTGTTGGCTAAAGCGCGCTTTACCACTTGGCGCGGATACACACTGGCACCATCAATCGTGCCATAAAATAAAATTTCAAAGGCTAAAACTCGGTGTTTAGTATCCAAAAACAAACAAGCAAAGACTTCATGCAACTCATGCCGCAATTTAGCTTTGAGAAAATCACGCACCGCTTGCGGACTTTCTAATGCAGATTGACGCTGAATACTGGCGGCTAAATGCCGACGCCCCATTTCCAATACGGCTTGCAACTGTGAATATTTGGCGGGGCCTAAACCTGGATGACTGGTAAAGCTGTTTTGATCCGCCTCTAGCAACTGACGTAAACCACCAAAAGCACCTAACAAATCGCGAGCTAGATCTACAGCATTACGTCCACGCACACCCGTGCGCAAAAAAATGGCCAACAACTCCGCATCTGATAAAGCACCCACACCGTACTCGAGCAAGCGCTCACGCGGTCGCTCATTAATCGGCCAACTCTGCATACTCATAGACGAACTCCTTGTCATCCATACGCACCTCGCACAGCACGCGCATCCTGATTTAATCCTTATGGATCAGCCACTGCCGCTCTAACAGCGGCTATGTTATCTTAGACAAGATATTCAAATTGGCCATTATTGCCATTTATAAATACAACTTCAGACGACAGGCAAACCCATGCAAAGGCTGTTTCAAAAACGCATTATTGTTGGCATTGGTGGCGGGATTGCTGCCTATAAAAGCGCAGAACTGGTTCGCCGTTTACGTGATTTAGGTGCCGATGTGCATGTGGTGATGACCCGTGGTGCACGTGAATTTATCACCCCGCTGACCTTACAAGCCTTATCCGGCAATCCTGTGCACACCGACTTGCTCGATCCAGATGCCGAAGCTGGCATGGGGCATATTGAATTGGCGCGCTGGGCTGATTTAGTACTGATTGCGCCCTGCACCGCAGACTTAATGTCGCGCTTGGTACAAGGCTCAGCCAATGACTTACTGACCACCTTGGTCTTGGCGACTGACGCTCCTATTGCTTTAGCGCCCGCCATGAACCAAGCCATGTGGGCCGATAAGGCCACTCAAGCTAACGCTGACATACTTGCCCAACGCGGTTTTAAATTGCTTGGCCCAGGTTCAGGCATACAAGCCTGTGGCGATATCGGTTTAGGTCGTATGTTGGAGCCTGAGCTATTGGCGCAAAACGCTGCGGACTTATTCGCCCATAAAGCTTTAACTGGTAAACACGTGGTGATCACTGCCGGCCCTACGCGTGAAGACATTGACCCCGTGCGCTATATCACCAACCACAGCTCCGGCAAGATGGGCTTTAGTCTTGCTGAAGCCGCTGCAGAAGCCGGTGCACGCGTCACCTTAATCAGTGGCCCAGTCCATTTGCCTACACCCGATCGCGTGGAGCGCGTCAATATCAACAGCGCTCGCGATATGTTGGCCGCCTGTGAAGCAGCCATGCCCTGCGATATTTTGATTGCTGCAGCGGCGGTCGCTGATTATCGCCCCGAGGCTAGCGCTGAGCATAAACTGAAGAAAGATCCCAACAGCGCTGATGGCATGACACTCAAGATGATCCGTAATCCCGATATTCTTGCCACCATTGCTAACCGTGCTGATCGCCCCTTTAGCGTGGGTTTTGCTGCAGAAACACAAAACCTACTCGATTATGCCGCGGGTAAGTTACGCGATAAAAATCTGGATCTAATCGTCGCCAACGATGTGTCCAATACGCAGATTGGCTTTAACAGTGACGACAACGCTCTCACCGTGATTGATCGCCAACAGCAGCAAACCTCATTTGCACAGACCAGCAAAAGTAAAATTGCTCGTCAGCTGATTGATTTTATTACCACTCATTTCAACAAGGTTTAACTATGCGCCGCATTCAAGCTCAAATCCTCGACTCTCGCCTTGGCACAGAGTTTCCGTTGCCCGAGTACGCCACTGCTGGCTCTGCGGGTCTTGATTTACGCGCAATGCTGACTGAAAACTTAGAGATTGAGCCCGGTCAAACCGTACTCATCCCCACTGGCTTAGCTATTTATATTGAAGATGCCAGCGTTGCTGCGATGATTTTACCGCGCTCAGGCTTAGGCCATAAACACGGCATTGTTCTCGGCAATCTAGTCGGTTTAATCGATTCTGATTACCAAGGTCAGCTGCAAGTCTCCTGCTGGAACCGTAGCAACAGCAGCTTCACTATCGCGCCAGGTGATCGTATTGCGCAATTGGTTTTGGTGCCGGTGATTCAGGCACAACTGGAGATCACCGACAGCTTTATTGAAAGCGAGCGCGCCCAAGGTGGCTTTGGTCACACCGGCAAGCAATAAAACGGACTTACATTGCATCACCTCTCTTCACTGAACCTAGGAACTGATATTTTGACCACTCCAACATTTAATGCAGCCCCTTGCACCAGCACCGCACAGGATGTACCTGCAGGTATTTTTCGCGCTTATGATATTCGCGGCATTATCGATCAAACCTTAACCACCAATACCGCGTACTGGATTGGCCGCGCAGTCGGTGCTGAA
This sequence comes from Gammaproteobacteria bacterium, assembly GCA_012513235.1. Taxonomy (GTDB): domain Bacteria; phylum Pseudomonadota; class Gammaproteobacteria; order Pseudomonadales; family Pseudomonadaceae; genus Denitrificimonas. The sequence continues at coordinate 7,015 of JAAZCO010000165.1, read as the reverse complement.
AGCATCGCTAAAGGTGAGCACAACGTGGTGGTGGGTCGTGACGGACGCTTATCAGGCCCAGCAATGGTGCAAGCATTGGTGCTGGGTTTGCGTGAGAGTGGTTGCAATGTCACTGATTTAGGTATGGTGCCAACGCCGGTACTGTATTTTGCTACTAACGTTTTAGCTGCCACCACCGGCGTCATGGTCACTGGCAGCCACAACCCACCCGACTACAACGGCTTTAAAATCGTCCTAGCCGGTGAAACACTGGCCAACGAGCGTATCACTGCGCTGCATACCCGCATCGTCACCAACGACCTGCACAGCGGCACTGGCAGCTTAGTACAGGTGGAGATGCTGCAGCGCTACCTCGATCACGTGATCGGTGATATTAAGTTAGCTAAGCCTATGCGCGTAGTCGTGGACTGCGGCAACGGTGTGGGTGGCGTGGTTGGCCCACAACTGCTCGAAGCCTTGGGTTGCACCATTATCCCGCTGTACTGCGATGTGGATGGCACCTTCCCTAACCACCACCCAGACCCGGGTAAAGCAGAAAACCTGCAAGAGTTGATTGCCCGTGTTAAAGCAGAAAAAGCAGATATTGGCGTAGCCTTTGATGGCGATGCTGACCGTGTTGGCGTAGTCACCAATAGCGGTCGAATTATTTTCTCTGATCATTTAATGATGCTCTTTGCGCAAGATGTACTGTCGCGCAACCCTGGCGCTGATGTGATTTTCGACGTGAAGTGCACCCGTCGCTTAGCCACAGTCATCAGTGACAATGGTGGTAATCCCATGATGTGGAAAACCGGTCACTCATTGATCAAAGCGAAAATGCGCGAAACGGGTGCTTTATTAGCCGGTGAAATGAGCGGTCACGTGTTCTTTAAAGAGCGTTGGTTTGGCTTTGATGATGGTATTTACAGCGCCGCACGTCTGCTGGAAATCCTCAGCAAAGATGATCGCGATGCTGATGCGGTGTTTGCCTCGTTCCCAGTCAACTTGTCCACGCCAGAAATCAATATCGAAGTCACTGAAGAAAACAAATTCCAGATCATTGAACGCCTACAAACTGAAGGCCAATGGGGCGCCGCTAGCCTCACCACACTTGACGGTGTGCGTGCTGACTTCCCTAAAAGCTGGGGTTTAGTGCGTGCCTCTAATACTACGCCAATGCTGGTATTACGCTTTGAAGGCGAAACGGCGGATGATTTAGAACAGATCAAAACATTATTCCGTGAACAATTACTGGCTCTAGTGCCAGACCTTGAATTACCTTTTTAATTTAGGAGCCCGCCCCAATGAGTTTAAAACGTGCTGATGCCGTCCATGTTGCCGAGGTTCTCTCCGAAGCTCTGCCCTATATCCGCCGCTTTGTTGGCAAAACCTTAGTCATCAAATACGGCGGTAACGCCATGGAAAGCGAAGAGCTGAAAACTGGCTTTGCTCGCGATATCGTCTTGATGAAAGCTGTCGGCATTAACCCTGTCGTGGTGCACGGTGGCGGCCCACAGATTGCTGACCTGCTCAAACGCTTGAATATTGAAAGCCGCTTTGTCGAAGGCATGCGCGTGACTGACGGCCAAACCATGGATGTCGTGGAAATGGTGCTCGGTGGTCAGGTCAATAAAGATATAGTCAACCTGATCAACAGCCATGGCGGTAGCGCGATTGGCTTAACCGGTAAAGATGCGCGTTTAATCCGTGCGCGCAAACTCAAAGTCACGCACCAAGATGCCGATATGAAGGAGCCTGAGATCATTGATATTGGCCAAGTCGGTGAAGTGGCTAGCGTCAATACAGACCTGTTGAATATGCTGGTCAAAGGTGACTTTATTCCAGTGATTGCGCCGATTGGTGTCGGTCCAAACGGCGAGTCCTACAATATCAATGCTGATTTAGTCGCGGGTAAAGTTGCCGAAGCACTGCATGCAGAAAAGCTGATGCTGCTGACTAATATTGCTGGTCTGATGGATAAAGAAGGCAATGTTTTAACCGGTTTAAATACCGCTCAGGTGGATGATTTAATCGCTGACGGCACGATTTACGGCGGTATGCTGCCCAAGATTCGCTGTGCTTTAGATGCAGTACAAGGTGGGGTGAATAGCGCGCACATCATTGATGGTCGTGTGCCGAACGCTGTTTTGCTAGAAATCTTTACCGATCATGGTGTCGGTACTTTGATTACTAACAACTGATGTTTTGAGCTTTACCGCGCGTTAAAACTGTAAAAGCTGTCACTGATACGCCCGCACTGAACATGCGGGCGTTATCATTTTACTCTGCGCTAGCGTCGCTAATCATGGCGTTGTACTCATCAGTAAAGAAGAACTTCTCTTCACCAAATGCAGGTACCAGATCGTCATACCAGGTCGCATTTTCATCGTATTTCGCAAAGAAGGTTTGCTGTACCCAATCAGGATTACGACCCTGAATAAAGCGCAAAACAAAGACTTTTTCGCCATTGAGTTCAATAATACTTTGAATCTCAACTTTACCCGGCCCTGCACTCATGGATGGTCCACGCGCAGTTCGCGCCAAGCCTGATACTTGCTTAATGGCTTCACGGTAAATCTCAAACGCACGCACCAAGGGCACTTCAAAGTAGCGCTTAGCACCGGTGTCACGCTCTACAAACATGTAGTAAGGAATAATGCCGAGACGTACTTGTGTACGCCACATACGCACCCAGACGTCTGGATCATCGTTAATATGCTGCACCAGCGGCGCTTGCGCGCGAATCACTGCACCGGTGGCACGAATTCGACGAATGGCTTCACGCACAATCGGCGTTTCCATCTCACGCCAGTGGTTAAAGTGCGCCATAATTGCAATGTGCTTACCGCCATCAACCAGCTTTTTAAACAGGTCGAGTAGCTCTTGCGCATCATCATCAGTGACAAAACGCTGCGGCCAGAAGGTTAAAGCCTTGGTACCGATACGTACCGTTTGCATATGCTCAAGCTCAGGCTTAAGCAGCGGCTCAAGGTAATTCACCACGTGACGAGTTTTCATCACCATCGGATCACCACCGGTAATCAACAGGTCAGTGATGCTTTTATCTTGAGCTAAATAACGGTGCAAAGAGTCAGCTTCGTTACTGGCAAAGCGCAATTCTTTATCGCCAATAAACTGTGCCCAACGGAAACAGAAGGTACAGTAACTGTGGCAAATCTGACCTTGGCTAGGGAAAAACAGCACAGTTTCACGGTATTTATGCTGCATCCCATCCAACGGCTCACCATCAAGCATCGGCACGTTCATTTCTTGCTGACCGGCTGGATGCGGATTGAGGCGGGCTTGAATCTCACGCGCCAGTTGAGTGATTTCTGCACGCGGCAGTTCATCACGCAAGGCTTGCGCCATCAAATCATAATCAGCAGGATCTAACATGCCACGTTGTGGGAATGTTAATTGGAAGACTGGGTCATTGGGTACATTATCCCAGTTGATCAGCTCATCAATCACATACTGATTAACCCGAAACGGCAACACACTGGCTACCACACGCATCTCAAAACGCTGTTCTTCAGATAACTTTTGCAGCGGTTCAATTTTATCTAACTGACGGTCAGTATAAACTTGGAACTTAGTATTTTCTGTAAAACCTTCATCACTTAAAGGCATTATATTTATTGTTTGAGTCATGGCTACTCTCCACTCTACGCAGATTCAGCACAGCGTAAAACCCAAAGGTTATACTCTGAACCCACTTGTTGGGGCATCCCCCTAGGGGAAAAAAGATAGCTACATACAAGTAGCATAAAGCTGCGATCAAGCACGCAAAACGTGTCCTCATCGCCATTAGGGGTGGGAAGAAAAACTTCCCAAGGTGTCGGAAAAAATCCGAAAAGGGGTAACCGTGTTGCTAAAAGAAGGCTGAGGGTACGGTATTATTAAGTTTAGCTCAATTAATAAATATGTCTTATTTACTCTTAAGTAGCTCTACTAAGCGTGTTTTATCCCGTAAAAAATCACGCTCAAGGTCACTTTTATTGTTCAAGTAACGCGAGATTTGCTGCTGTAAGCGCTGCTGATCCACTGTCGCTTCAGCAATTTGCTTGCGCAATAACTCAGGTACTTCTTGTCCAGCGCGCTCCTTGAGCTCTGCTTGGCCTTGTAAATCAGCTTTTAAACCGTCAACAACCAACAAGTTGTTACGAGCAATATTAATTTGCCCATCCAACTCAGCCAGCTTGCGATCACGCGCATGATCAATATCTTTGACACGTGGATAGAGCCTGCGCAATTGCCAGTCGGCTTTGGCTTGCGCCTGCTCAGCCTGTTGCATGCGATACTCTTCAGGCGTGGGTGCTCGCGGCACCACGCGTACTACGCGGCCCTGCTCACTCAAGACTTCATAGCCTTTGCCAATTAAGTGCGGCGGTACACCTTGACGGTTAATGACCGTAATACCGCGCTCATCGGTATAGCGATAATACTCAACCGCATAGGCCGCACTACTGACACAGAGTGCCAATGCTAATAAAGAACTTACAGGGCCACGTATACGCATCACTATCACCTTGAAGAAACTGACAACCGTTTTAAATACTATTAGATGCCATAGTCTTCACGGTAACGCTCGACCGCGGGCAGGTATTGCTTCAATTCAGCACTTTGCGCTAAATACTCTAACACTTGCTGCAAAGATACAATGCTAATCACTGGCATATTAAAATCGCGTTCAACTTCTTGAATCGCTGACAGCTCACCCGTACCGCGTTCTTGACGGTCTAAAGCAATCAACACACCAGCCGCTTGCGCGCCTTGGCCTTTAATAATCTGCATCACTTCACGAATCGCCGTGCCAGCAGTAATTACATCATCAACAATCACAATATTACCTTCCAGAGCTGCGCCCACTAAAGTGCCGCCCTCACCGTGATCTTTAGCTTCTTTACGGTTAAAGCACCAAGGTACATCACGCTGATGATGTTCGGCCAGTGCAACAGCTGTGGTTGCTGCTAAAGGAATACCTTTATAGGCAGGACCAAACACCACATCGTAAGATAAGCCACTATCAACCAGGGCTTGTGCATAAAAACGGCCGAGCTTGGCCAAGGCCAAACCTGAGTCAAATAACCCAGCGTTAAAAAAATAAGGACTGACACGCCCTGACTTCAAGGTAAACTCACCAAAGCGTAAAACACCGCGCTCTAGTGCGAACTGAATAAATTCTCGTTGATATGCTTGCATAAAGGGGTCCTTAAACGCGTTTGCTTTAGCCAATTTTAGATACGTTGGGTATCATACACACACTTTTTTTCTAGGGGCTATCCATGCGGGTTATTAGTATCAATGTGAACGGGATTCACAATGCTATTGAACAAGGGTTATTTGACTGGCTACATACGCAAAATGCGGATGTGATTTGCCTACAAGACACTCGTGCCAGCGTATACGAAATGGAAGCACCTGAAGTGCAGTTGCACGGGTACTTCTGTTACGCCTGTGACGCTGAACAACCCAAGGATGGCGGTGTGGCTATTTACACTCGCCTGCAGCCTAAAGCCATTATAACCAGTTTAGGCTTTGAAACGGCGGATCGCTATGGTCGCTACATTCAAGCAGACTTCGATAAAGTGAGTATTGCTAGCGTACTGATGCCTTCTGGACACAAGGACGAAGCTGAGTTAAATCAGAAATTTAAGTTTATGGATGACTTTGCCCGTTATTTAGATAAACAACGCCGTAAACGTCGTGACTATATTTACTGTGCATCCTTGTTTATTGCGCACAATAAACTTGACGTTAAACACTGGCGCGATTGCCAACAAGAAACCGGCTTTCTCTCGCCCGAGCGTGCCTGGATGGACGAAGTGGTGGGTAATATGGGCTTTATCGACGCATTACGCGAAGTCAACCGCGAAGGCGAACTTTACAGCTGGTGGGCAGACAGTGAGCAAGCTGAACTGCTCAACTTGGGCTGGCGTTTTGATTACCAGTTACTCACGCAAGGCATGCGCCGCACAGTGCGTAGCGCCAAGCTATCTCGACAACCGCGCTTCTCACAGCATGCACCCTTTAGCGTTGATTACGACTGGGTTCTTAGCGTTTGATCACAGACTGCATAACACAGGCCTTAGCCCTCTTGTGTTATGCAGTACTTAACATGCACTGAGCGATCGCTCACACAGCTTTATTCTGCTTGCAAAGCCGCTTGTTGCAAAGCAAACAACTCACGTACACCTTTGTCAGCTAAGGCCAACATGGCATTCAGCTCGTCTGAACCAAAGGGTGCGCCTTCAGCAGTACCTTGAATCTCAATAAAACCACCTGCATCGGTCATCACGACGTTTAGATCTGTTTCAGCGGTTGAGTCTTCTGGGTAATCTAAATCCAGCACCGGCACATCTTTATAAACACCCACTGAAACTGCTGCAATCATTTGCTTAAGCGGCGAGCCATTTTTCAGCATTTTACGCTCTTGCATCACTGCTAATGCGTCAACCAAGGCAACCATGGCACCGGTAATCGATGCTGTACGCGTGCCGCCATCCGCTTGAATCACATCGCAGTCAACATACAAAGTGTTTTCGCCTAGCTTGGTCATATCTAACGCTGCACGTAATGAACGACCAATTAAACGTTGAATTTCTAAAGTACGACCACCTTGCTTACCACTGCTCGCTTCACGACGCGTACGGCTGCCCGTTGCACGTGGCAACATGCCGTATTCAGCGGTTAACCAACCTTGTCCCTGGCCTTTCAAGAAACGTGGTACGCCATTCTCTACACTGACGGTACAAATCACTTTAGTGTTGCCAAACTCCACTAAAACAGAGCCTTCAGCATGGCAAGTATAGTTGCGTGTGATGCGCACCTGACGCAGTTGATCGAGTTCGCGGCCACTAGGACGAGTCATTGAATTTTCCTGATTTTAAAAATGAATCAAACATTATAGGGCTAGAACAGCCCAACTTCAGCATTCTAAACACAACGTAGCGAAATATTCGCTACAATTGGCGCATTATTCTCACCCTTACTTGGAGGTCCTTATGGTGCAAAGCATGACCGCGTTCGCTCGTGT
>JAAZCO010000164.1 GCA_012513235.1 Gammaproteobacteria bacterium | reverse complement strand
TTATCAGCCTGTTTAGCGCGTTTTTTGGCAGAAGGGCTGTTGGCCACGTCGTACTCCTCGAAAACTCAATAAATAAATGTATCAAAATAGGTCGCGAATAATGCAACCAAATGAATAGTTTGTCAAGTTACTGTGGCCGAATAAATAGAATTAGTACTTTGCAATACGCGATTTTATCCAGCGAGTAAGCTTAAGCCCTTGAGTATACGCAGGCGAAATACAGAATGCATGCTTTCTCTGCAATCTTTATGGCATCCCTTTGGGCAAGCGACTAAACTTGCGGCCTGAATTTGGAAGAGTGCAGCATGAGTAACGCGACGGATTCACCTACACAATTGAAAAAATCCAGCCTATTACGCTCCAGTGCCGTGGTTAGTGTGATGACGATGCTCTCGCGCATCTTAGGCATGGTGCGCGATATGGTGGTTGCCAGTTACTTTGGCTCAGGCGCTTCAGCTGATGCTTTTTTTGTTGCTTTTAAGATTCCCAACTTCTTGCGCCGCTTATTTGCTGAGGGTGCTTTTGCGCAGGCTTTTGTGCCGGTGCTGTCGGAGTATCGAGAGCAGCGCTCTTTTGCCGAGGTTAAGCAATTAGTCAATCGCACCGCTGGCATGTTGGGTTTAATTCTCACCGCTCTAACAGCCTTGGGCGTGGTGATGTCGCCCTACCTTATTATGCTGTTCGCACCCGGATTTCATGATCAGCCTAGCAAAATGCAGTTGGCCGGTGAGTTGCTGCGCATTACCTTTCCGTATTTATTGCTGATTTCACTAACTGCCTTTTGTGGTGCCATTCTTAATAGTTATGGACGCTTTGCGGTACCGGCTTTTACGCCCGTCTTACTGAACGTGTCGATGATCGCCTCAACGGTGTTTTTAACTCCGTTTTTCGATGAGCCAGTGATGGCGCTGGCTTGGGGTGTGTTTATTGCTGGTGTCGCGCAGTTGTTATTTCAAATGCCGTTTTTGTGGAAGATGCGCTTACTGCCGCGCCCGCGAGTGGTTAAAGGCGATCCGGGTGTAAAACGCATTATGTTATTAATGCTGCCAGCTTTATTTGGCGTGTCAGTGAGTCAGATTAACTTGTTGCTTGATACGGTATTAGCGTCGTTTTTACAGACGGGTAGTGTGTCATGGTTGTATTACGCTGACCGTTTGTCAGAATTGCCACTGGGTGCTTTTGGTATTGCCATTGGTACGGTGATTTTACCGGCTTTATCGCGCAGCCATTCCACAGCTAAACCAGAAGAGTTTTCCAGTACCATTGATTGGGCCTTGCGCATGGTGCTGTTAGTCGGTGTGCCTGCGGCATTGGCTTTGGCTATATTAGCTGAGCCATTGATTGCCACATTATTCTTGTATGGCGCGATGACAGCCAATGATGTCTCGCAAGCAGCGGCTGCTTTACAAGCGTATTCTTTGGGCGTGTTAACCTTTATGTTGATTAAAGTGTTAGCGCCTGGTTTCTTTGCCCGTCAGGATTTAAAAACGCCGGTGAAAATTGCCATTATTTGTATGGTGGTGAATATGGTGCTGAATTTGATCTTAATTTGGCCCTTGCAGCATGTGGGCTTAGCCTTGGCTACATCTTTAGCCAGCATGCTCAATACTGCTTTATTGCTCAGAGGCTTGTACCGTGCGGGCGTATATAGTCCTGCGCCGGGCTGGATGCTATTTATGCTGCGTTTATTAGCGGCGTGTGCGGCAATGATCGCGTTAGTGTTGTGGTTAAATGAGCCCAGTAGCCAATGGTTTGCTTGGGGCTGGCAGCAGCGGGTCTGGAAAGTCACTGTATTGGTCTGCGCAGGTATCGGTGTCTTTGCGGGTACTTTATTCGCTAGTGGCATGCGTATGCATCATCTACGGCGTTAAATGGGCTAAAGGTGCGCCAAAGCCTCGGCTGTGGGTATAATCAAACACTTTATTAACAAGATATTAAATATGCAGTTGGTTCGCGGTTTACATAATGTTCGCCCAGCACATCATGGGTGCGTTGCTACAATTGGTAATTTTGATGGTGTGCACCTTGGGCATCAGGCGATATTAACGCGTCTGCGCAACAGTGCTGCGCGTTTAAATGTACCCAGCTGTGTGATTATTTTTGAGCCGCAGCCGCGTGAGTTTTTTAATCCTGAAACAGCACCCGTGCGCCTGACACGTTTGCGCGATAAGCTGCAGTTGTTTCGTGAGGCAGGTATTGATCAGGTGTTGTGCATCGCTTTTAATAAGCGTTTTCGCCAGCTCAGTGCGGCTGAGTTTGTGCAGACTGTTTTGGTTGAATCTTTAGGCATTAAGCATTTGCAGGTCGGTGACGACTTTCGTTTTGGTTGCGATCGCGCCGGCGACTTTGCTTTTTTACAAGAAGCAGGGCAGCGTTGTGGCTTTAGCGTAGAACCTACAGCAACCATTGAAATTGATCAGCAGCGCGTGAGCAGTACTCGTGTACGCGCGGCTTTAGCTGCAGCTGACTTTCCTTTGGCTGAGTGCTTACTCGGACGACCTTACCAAATTGATGGTCGCGTGATGCATGGTAAAAAGCTGGGACGCACCTTAAATGCGCCAACGGCGAATGTGCAGCTGAATCGCCATCGTGCACCCTTACATGGCGTGTACTTGGTCTTGGCGCAGTTGCAAAGTGGGCGACATGTGCCTGGAGTTGCTAATATAGGCACGCGTCCCACCGTGGATAGTGAGCAAAAAGCACACCTAGAAGTGCATTTACTGAATTTTTCTGGCGATTTATATGGCCAGCACCTTGCTGTAACCTTTCTGAAAAAGATTCGTGATGAGCAACGTTTTGAATCATTGCCTCAACTACAAGAGGCAATTGCCGCCGATATCGCGCAGGCAAACACACTTTGGCAGCATTTTCACACCCTCTAATGAGTGACTTGGAATAAACATGACCGACTATAAAGCGACGCTTAACCTGCCGAAAACGGCATTTCCGATGAAGGCAGGCCTGCCCAACCGTGAGCCAAAGATGTTGGAGCACTGGGATAGTATTAACCTGTATCAGAGAATGCGCCAGATTGGCGAAGGTCGACCACGTTTTATTTTGCATGACGGCCCTCCGTATGCGAACGGCAATATTCACATTGGTCATGCGGTGAATAAAGTCATTAAAGATATGATTGTGCGCAGTAAAACCTTGGCCGGCTTTGATGCGCCTTATGTGCCAGGTTGGGACTGTCACGGTTTGCCGATTGAGCATAAAGTTGAAGTCACCCACGGTAAAAACTTACCTGCCGATAAAGTGCGTGAACTGTGCCGTACTTATGCTGGTGAGCAAGTTGAAGGTCAGAAAGCTGAGTTTATTCGCTTAGGTGTCGTCGGTGATTGGGATAATCCGTACAAAACTATGGATTTTGCCAACGAAGCCGGTGAAGTGCGTGCTTTGGCAAAAATGGTTGAAGGCGGTTTTGTCTTTAAAGGCTTGAAGCCCGTGAACTGGTGTTTTGACTGTGGTTCAGCTTTGGCTGAAGCTGAAGTTGAATATCAAGATAAACGCTCAGAAGCCATTGATGTCGGTTTTAACAGTGCCGATTTGGGTAAGCTGGCGCAAGCGTTCGCGCTGCCAGAGTTGACTAAAAACGTACAGATTGTGATTTGGACCACCACACCCTGGACTATTCCAGGTAACCAAGCGCTCAACGTACACCCAGAAGCAGTCTATGCGCTGGTCGATGTGGGCGACAAAATCCTGTTGTTAGCCGACACCTTGGTCGAAGAGTGCTTGGTGCGTTATGGCCTTGAGGGTGAAGTAATTGCCCGCACCAATGGTGAAGCGTTAGAGCTATTAGAGTTCAATCACCCGTTCTACGAGCGTGTTGCACCGGTTTACTTGGCTGACTATGTTGAGTTGGATGCCGGTACTGGTATCGTTCACTCGGCACCTGCCTATGGTGAGGATGACTTTTACACCTGCAAACGCTACGGCATGAGTAATGATGACATTCTCAGTCCAGTGCAAAGTAACGGTGTCTATGTGGCGGATCTGCCATTTTTTGGCGGCCAGTTTATCTGGAAAGCTAACGCAAGCATTGTTGAGAAGCTTGAAGAAGTCGGTGCGTTACTTAAGCACCACAC
>JAAZCO010000163.1 GCA_012513235.1 Gammaproteobacteria bacterium | reverse complement strand
ATTTTTTATTGCTGTTTGCTCAGCCTGCCATTCGCGCATTTCATCGTAATAAGTATCCCAAACGCAAGGCGAGCACTCACTTTCACAGCATTCATAATCTTCAGGTGGGGTTGGTTTATCACTCATAGTCATCTCTCAATCTCAGTCGATATAAAGGAAATAATTGGAGCTGGTCAGCCCATGTCTATAATGCATTTTAGCGCAATAGCGGTTCAGTTTGCAGTGCTGTCGCGTGATATGAGCCTGCTCATCATGCACCAGCCCTGACAACACGTGCAGTAGCTCGCTTTCAGGTAAGATTTAGACAGCGGTTCACATCACTGCGTCAATGCTTTATCAACACCGCATCGGAGTTTGTATGCAAAAATCACGAATAGAGCCCATTGAGTTTTCGATCGTTAATACTGCCTTTGCAGCCATTTTACTGGCGCGCAATACTCGGGGAGTCTGTGCGATTTTACTGGGTGATACACCTGCAGAGTTGTATACCGATTTACAGCAACGTTTCCCCAAAGCGCAACTGAACAGAAATGATCAAGCACTGCAATCTTGGTTAACACAAGTGACTGATTTTTTAGCTGCACCATTAACACCTATGGATTTTCCATTGGATATCCAAGGCAGCGATTTTCAGAAAAGTGTGTGGGCGGTATTGCAAAAGATACCTGTGGGAAAAACGCTCAGTTACACTGAGGTTGCCGAGCGTTTACACAAACCTAAAGCGGTACGGGCTGTCGCCAACGCCTGTGCAGCCAATCCACTAGCATTGGTGATCCCTTGCCACCGCATTTTACGTGCCGATGGCGGGATTTCAGGTTATCGCTGGGGTGTTGAACGTAAGCAGGCGCTACTGGCGAAGGAATCAGCCGCAGCGCACGCAAACTAAGGTGTAGGTTTACGCAGGACGTGGGGCGTAAGCAAAGGCATCTGCGAGCATTTGCTCAGGCTGCATACCAGCAGCGACTAACGCATCAAAGGTGCCATAGACCATCGCGGGTGAACCACAGGCAACCACACGATAATCAGTTAAATGCTGAATATCACTGCAAACGGCTTCATAGAGCATACCGGTACGCCCAGTCCAACCGGCATCCTCACTGACAATCTGGTGAAAGTGTAGATTGCTCATGCTCTGCCAAGTTGACAAGGCATCGAACGCATAAAAATCATCCGCAACACGTGAGCCCCAATACACATGAATCGGCAAGCTAAAACCTGTCGCACGACAATGCTCAACGATACTGTGCACTTGTGCAAGTCCCGTACCCGCAGCAATCAACAACAGTGGACGCTCATCCATACCTGCTAAATGCACATCACCAAAAGGCATCTGCACATGTGCCACACCCTCTTTCTGCAAATACGTCAGTAAATCCACCGCCACATTATCGCGCGCAAGAATATGCAGTTCTAACTCACGGCCTTGCTGCGGTGCAGAAGCAATGGAGAAAGCACTCGACTCACCATTTTCACGCTCCAACAGTAGATATTGACCGGCGTGGTAACGTACTTCTTTACCCGCAGGCAGGCGCAAACGCACAGAAAACACATCTGCGCCCAAAGGCGTGACACTCACCAACTGACAGGCGACTTTAACGCTAGGTAGCTCGTGGGCCGCGAGCACGCCCTCCCATTGCAACTCACAATCAGTCAGCGGCTCAGCTAAACAGGTCAACACATCACCTGACTCAAGCACCACATCGCCTTGCTGCACACGACCACTGAGCAACTGCGCTGTACAGATATGACAATTACCGTTGCGACAACTGCATGGCACATCTAAACCGAGTCGACGTGCCGCATCAATAATCTTCTCATCCTGCAGAGTTTCAAGAGTCTGCCCTGACGGCTGTAATGTGATGTTCATCTGTAGCTGAATTCCTTTGTGTGCATGATTCAACAATCAATAATGGTTATCAATCGATACCTAATTCTGACCACATCGCATCAATACGTGCAGTAATGGCGGGGTCTTGTTTGATTACTGTGCCCCACTCACGTGAGGTTTCACCTTGCCATTTGTTGGTAGCATCCAAGCCCATCTTGCTACCTAAACCTGAAACCGGCGAGGCAAAATCCAGATAATCAATCGGGGTGTTATCAATCAATACCGTGTCACGTGTGGGGTCCATACGCGTGGTAATCGCCCAAATCACATCGTTCCAATCACGGGTATTGATATCGTCATCCACGACAATCACAAACTTGGTGTACATAAACTGGCGCAAGAAACTCCACACACCGAGCATCACGCGCTTAGCGTGGCCTGGGTATTGTTTCTTAATACTGACCACCGCCATGCGGTAGGAACAGCCTTCTGGCGGCAGATAAAAATCAATGATTTCTGGGAATTGCTTTTGCAAAATAGGCACAAACACTTCATTCAGTGCCACACCTAAGATCGCAGGTTCGTCGGGTGGACGGCCGGTATAGGTACTGTGATAAATCGGGTTCTTACGATGGGTGATGCGCTCCACCGTAAAGACGGGGAAGCTATCCACTTCGTTGTAATAACCGGTGTGATCACCGTAAGGACCTTCATCTGCCATTTCACCCGGATAAATATGCCCTTCGAGGACATACTCAGCCTGCGCAGGTACTTGTAAATCACTGCCAATGGCTTTGACCAACTCAGTACGCGAACCACGCAACAAACCGGCAAAGGCGTACTCAGATAAGGCATCTGGTACTGGAGTCACAGCACCCAAAATAGTCGCCGGATCCGCACCTAAAGCAACCGCTACAGGGTAGGGGCGACCGGGGTACTCTTTACACCAATCACGGAAATCTAACGCACCACCACGGTGACTGAGCCAGCGCATAATCACTTTATTGCGACCCAAAACTTGTTGGCGATAAATACCCAGATTTTGACGTTCTTTATGCGGGCCCTTGGTGATGGTTAATCCCCAAGTAATCAGGGGTGCCGCATCACCAGGCCAGCAGGTTTGAATTGGCAAGGCGTTCAGATCAACATCATCGCCTTCAATAATCACTTCCTGACAAGGGCCATCACGACGCACTTTTGGCGCCATCGATAGCACCTTTTTATACATCGGCAACTTGCTTAAAGCATCCTTAAAGCCTTTGGGTGGCTCAGGCTCTTTCAGTGCTGCCAGCAATTTACCAATCTCACGCAACTCTGTCGTACTTTCAGCACCCATGCCCATAGCTACACGTTTAGGCGTACCAAAGAGGTTGCCCAATACGGGAGTGGTAAAACCAACAGGGTTTTCAAATAACAAAGCCGGACCGCCTTTACGCAAGGTACGATCACAGATTTCGGTCATTTCTAGAATAGGGGAGATGGGAGTTTGAATACGCTTGAGCTCACCACGCTGCTCAAGGCCGCTGATGAAGTCTCGAAGGTCAGTATATTGCATGATGTATGTCCGTAGCAGATCAAGCGCTGAGCGGCTAAGCACTCAGCGCTTGTAGTACTAAACGAGGGTTATTTGCTGCGTTTCATCGACATGAAAAACTCTTCGTTGGTTTTCGTGTCTTTTAACTTGTCCAGCAAGAACTCAATCGCTGCTGTTTCATCCATAGGATGCAACAATTTACGCAAAATCCACATGCGCTGCAGTTCATCTTCGCTGGTTAATAACTCTTCACGACGGGTACCCGAGCGGTTGATATTGATCGCGGGGAACACACGTTTTTCAGCAATACGGCGCTCAAGTTGCAGCTCCATATTACCGGTACCTTTAAACTCTTCGTAGATCACTTCGTCCATTTTCGAACCGGTCTCAACTAAAGCGGTTGCGATAATGGTTAATGAACCACCTTCTTCGATATTACGTGCTGCACCGAAGAAACGCTTTGGCTTTTCAAGAGCATGCGCATCCACACCACCGGTGAGTACCTTGCCGGAGCTTGGAATCACTGTGTTATAAGCACGGGCTAAACGCGTAATAGAGTCGAGCAGAATCACCACATCTTTTTTGTGCTCAACCAAACGCTTAGCTTTTTCAATGACCATTTCGGCCACTTGCACGTGACGTGTCGGTGGCTCATCAAAGGTCGAAGCAACCACTTCACCGCGCACGGTGCGCTGCATTTCGGTCACTTCTTCAGGGCGCTCATCAATCAGCAAAACGATTAAATGACACTCTGGGTTATTACGCGTGATATTTGACGCGATATTTTGCAGCATAATTGTTTTACCCGCTTTAGGCGGTGCCACAATTAAACCACGCTGACCTTTACCTATCGGTGATGCTAAATCAATCACACGGCCGGTTAAATCCTCAGTGGAGCCATTACCAATTTCCATTTTTAGACGTTTAGTCGGAAACAGCGGCGTGAGGTTTTCAAACAGAATTTTATTACGCGCATTTTCTGGGCGGTCGTAGTTAATTTCATCGACCTTAAGTAGAGCAAAGTAACGCTCGCCTTCTTTAGGTGGGCGAATTTTACCCATAATGCTATCGCCCGTTCTTAAGTTAAAACGGCGAATTTGGCTCGGCGATACATAGATATCATCCGGGCCGGCAAGGTATGACGAGTCTGCGGAGCGCAAAAAGCCAAAACCATCTTGGAGTATTTCGAGAACGCCATCACCAGAAATTTCTTCACCGCCACGCGCATGGCGCTTGAGGAGTGAGAAAATAATATCCTGCTTGCGTGAACGAGCCATATTATCTAGGCCCATTTGTTCAGCCAGTTCAAGCAGTTCAGCGACGGGTTTTTGTTTTAATTCGGTCAGATTCATAGGGAATGACGATGATTTAATTTAGAAGAAATGAGTAAGCGCTTGGCTTAGGAGGCGTACCGCGAGGAGAACAATCGATTGTTTGTTCAAAGCCGCATAAGAGATCGGCGACGGCATGCAAACTTGTAGTTGTAGCGCAGTAAAGCTACAGAAATTTAATCTACCATTTGCGCAGGCGTGCGTCTAGTGCGCAGATTAAGAAAATGCACACTAGGCGAGCGTATAGAGCGATTGTTGCAGCAATTAGATGTGGCTTTCTAAAAAAGCAACCAATTGGCTTTTTGATAACGCACCCACTTTAGTTGCTTCAACGTTACCGTTTTTAAACAACATCAGCGTTGGAATGCCACGTACACCATACTTAGGTGGCGTTGCTTGGTTGTCATCGATGTTCAATTTGCAGATTTTAACTTTACCGGCAAACTCAACTGCAACTTCGGCCAAAACCGGTGCAATCATTTTGCACGGACCACACCACTCTGCCCAGTAGTCAACCAGCACAGGGCCGTCAGCTTGCAATACATCTTGGTCAAAGCTTGAGTCGCTGATATTAGTAATGTTATCGCTCATGAAACCTCTCCGTAAAGGTTGATATTAATTAACGTACTAATAATCATAGCCTGCCTTAACCTTTAACGAAAGCAGCATTGCGTTACTGTATTTTTCTTTACGGCTTTACTTTGCACCTTGATGAGGTGATTTAAATTGGCGAATGCGTCGTAGCATGGCACGATAGCAGTATTATTTTTCTGGAATAGCGGCATGCCCAACTCTGCGCCCAAACACTTCCCCCTGATTGCTGCAATTGATCTTGGCTCCAATAGCTTTCATATGGTGCTGGCTAAAACAGATCAGCGGGAAATTCGAATCCTTGAACGCATTGGTGAGAAGGTGCAGTTGGCTGCTGGTATTACAGCTGACTTGCAGTTACAGGACGACGCCATTGAGCGCGGCCTAGACTGCCTGCGTCGCTTTGCCCAATTGATTCACGGCTTACCTGAAGGCGCAGTACGTGTTGTTGGCACCAGTTCGCTACGTGTCGCACATAACCGTCAGGCCTTTATTGAGCGTGCAGAAGAGATTTTAGGGCACGACGTTGATGTGATTTCGGGTCGTGAAGAAGCTCGTCTGATTTATCTTGGCGTGTCACACACCTTAGCTGACGCACCAGGTAAACGTTTAGTCATCGATATTGGCGGTGGTAGTACCGAATTTATTATTGGCCAACAATTTGAATCGCAACTGCGGGGCAGCCTACAAATGGGTTGCGTCAGTTTTACTCAGCGCTTTTTTAAAGACGGCAAAATCACTCCTGCACGTTACGCACAAGCCTATACCGCAGCGCGCTTAGAATTAATGGAACTGGAACAGAGCCTGCGTCGTATGGGCTGGCAAGATACCGTAGGCGCATCAGGCACTATCCGCTCAGTCGCGCAAGCAATTGGTGCGGCGGGTTTAAGCAGTGGTGAAATTAACAAAGCAGGGCTGGTTTGGCTCAAGCGTACTTTATTCAAACTGGGCGAAATCGATAAAATTGAAATAGCCGGTGTAAAACCTGAACGCAGTGCCATTTTACCTGCAGGTTTAGCTATTATTGAAGCGATCTTTGATGCTTTAGATCTAGAGCAAATTGCTCCTTGTGATGGTGCCTTACGTGAAGGTGTGCTCTACGACTTACTGGGTCGCCACCAACATGAGGACGTGCGTGAGCGCTCAATTCACGCACTGATGGAACGCAGTCACGTTGACTTTGAGCACGCTCAAAAAGTTGAATGCAAAGCACTAGAAGCACTAGAGCAAGTGGCTGAGGCTTGGCAACTCAATGAAGACTGGCACAGCGATATGCTCAGCTGGGCAGCCCGTGTCCATGAAGTCGGTTTAGATATTGCCCATTACCACTTCCATAAACACGGTGCTTATTTGGTTGAGCATTCAGATTTATCTGGATTCTCCCGCCAAGATCAACAAATGCTGGCCTTATTAGTGCGCGGCCACCGTCGCAATATCCCTAAAGAGCGCTTTATTGAGTTTGGTGAAGAAGGGCAGCAGCTATTACGCTTGTGTATTTTATTGCGCTTTGCGATTTTACTGCACCATATTCGCGGCACTCAAGAAGTACCGCAATTGCAATTAGTCGCAGCACAAAACAGCTTACATATTCGCTTTGCAGAAAACTGGCTGGATAATAATCCACTGACCTTGGCTGACTTTCAAAAAGAAGCCGGCTGGCTGCAGCGCATTGGCTTCACTTTAGAAGCTGAGTAACTGCAACTCAACAAATCGAGCGCTTTAAAGTTAGTCTTTAAAGTCGCTTTAGTCTGAGCGTTTATTGGTTTTTTGCCAATGTTGCAATTCAATAACATTATTTTCGCTGGTAGGCCTTTGCTGCGGCGTACAATGCTCAACCACTGCCGCATCACCACTTTCGCTGCTATCGGTCATGGGATAGGCTTGCATCTCAATTTTGGCTAAAAAACGACCAAACATCGCTACAGTTCCACTTAAGCGCTCATGACTGGTCACGGTAAACTCAAAGTTATACAGGCGTGCTAAACGTTTTTGACCTTTGCCATCTTCAATAATGCGCCAACCTTTGAGCGCCACATTACCATCGAGTAACTGTACGCCAGCCGCCTTACAATGTTGACGCGCAAAAAGTAACGCGCGCTCACGCACACCATGCCCGCGCCAGAACCACGCAATGGCCAGCCCCACCAATAACCAAGCAAACAACTCACCCAGTGTTATCATATTTATCACTCTGATTATATCGTTTAAGCCACTGCCGCATGCCCTCGGCTATGACATTACAGGCCTTAGCAGCTTTGGTAGTTTTTTTACCAGCCTGTGGATAACTTTGCTGCTGGGCGTTACAATAGCAGATTGTTATTCCACGTTTTACTTGAGGGATCTCTGTGTCTGTCGAACTTTGGCTACAGTCTGTCGACTTTTTACGCGATGAACTGCCGGCTCAGCATTTCAACACCTGGATCCGTCCATTACAAGTTGAAGCCGTTGGTGATGAGCTGCATATCTTCGCTCCCAACCGCTTTGTATTAGATTGGGTCAACGATAAATATATCAACCGTTTACTCGAGCTGATGGCCGAGCGTAATAACGGTCAAGCTCCGTCTATTGCTTTATTAATTGGTAGCAAGGCTAAAACACGCACCAGCATCAACAGTCCAGCGCAACCTGCTCCTGTAGCAACACCCGTTGCCAGCGCGCCGGTCAGCGCACCAGAGCCTTATCAAGCGCCACTACCCATTCAACCGATGCCAACCCAGCAACCCGCTGCGCATGTGTCTGCACAGGGCAATAGTCCAGCAAGTATCAGTGTTGAGCGTAATGTACCTTCACCAGCCAAAGGTGCAGGTACAATTAAACACGTCAGCGCACTCAATCGTTCTTTTACTTTTGACAGTTTTGTTGAAGGTAAATCCAACCAACTCGCACGTGCTGCAGCATGGCAAGTGGCTGATAACCCTAAGCATGGCTACAACCCGCTATTTTTATACGGCGGTGTCGGTTTAGGTAAGACACACTTGATGCATGCGGTTGGTAATCATTTACTGCAGAAGAATCCTAACGCCAAAGTGATTTATTTACACTCTGAGCGTTTTGTTGCCGATATGGTCCGGGCTCTGCAGAACAACGCAATTAACGAGTTTAAAAACTACTATCGTTCAGTTGATGCATTATTAATTGATGACATACAGTTTTTTGCTAAAAAAGAGCGTTCACAAGAAGAATTCTTCCATACCTTTAACGCACTGCTTGAAGGTAACCAACAAGTTATTTTGACCAGTGACCGTTATCCAAAAGAAATTGACGGTCTGGAAGAACGCTTAAAATCACGTTTTGGCTGGGGTTTAACTGTTGCAGTTGAGCCGCCTGAGTTAGAAACGCGTGTTGCTATTCTGATGAAGAAAGCTGAGCAGAGCAGGGTGCAATTGTCACACGATTGCGCCTTCTTTATTGCTCAACGCATCCGCTCCAACGTACGTGAGTTAGAAGGTGCATTAAAACGAGTGATTGCGCACTCGCACTTTACTAACGAGCCGATCACCGTTGAATTAATTCGCGAGTCTCTAAAAGACTTGTTAGCACTGCAAGATAAACTTGTCAGTATTGATAATATCCAGCGCACTGTCGCTGAATATTACAAAATTAAAATTTCCGATATCTTATCCAAGCGTCGTTCGCGTTCAGTAGCGCGTCCACGCCAAGTGGCCATGGCTCTGTCGAAAGAGATCACTAACCATAGCTTGCCTGAAATTGGTGACGCCTTTGGTGGTCGCGACCATACGACGGTATTGCACGCTTGCCGCAAGATTGCCGAGCTCAGTGAAACCGATGCAGATATCCGCGAAGATTATAAAAACCTACTGCGCACGTTAACCACATAAGCAGTGCCAGCACTTTTAAGCAAGGACTAACCATGCACTTCACTATCCAACGCGAAGCCTTATTAAAGCCGCTGCAACTCGTGGCCGGCGTTGTTGAACGCAAGCAAACCATGCCTGTGTTATCTAACGTACTGCTCGTTATTGATGGCCAGAGCTTAGCAATGACAGGTACCGACACCGAAGTTGAACTGGTTGCGCGTATCACTTTAGATGAACCAGCACAGCCTGGCGAAATTACTGTGCCTGCGCGCAAACTCATGGATATCTGCAAAAATTTACCTGCAGAATCCATGATTGATTTTAAAGTTGATGACCAAAAAGTAATGATTAGAGCAGGGCGTAGCCGCTTTACTTTAACCACGCTACCCGCTGCTGACTTCCCATCATCGGAAGAAACACCCGGCTCATTAAGCTTCACTGTGTCACAAGGCCATGTACGTCGCTTAATCGAGCGCACCAGCTTTGCTATGGCGCAACAAGATGTACGTTACTACCTCAATGGTTTAATGCTCGAAGCTAAGCAAGGTTTGCTGCGCGCTGTGGCCACTGATGGTCACCGTCTGGCACTGTGCTCAGTCCCTGCCAATATCAGTGATGACATTCAGCACCAGGTGATTGTGCCACGCAAAGGTGTGCTGGAATTAGCCCGTTTAATGACGGATGACGCCAGCAACGTAGATGTAGTGTTTGGTAGCAACTATATTCGTGCAACCACTGCTGAGTTCACCTTTATCTCAAAATTAGTCGACGGTAAGTTCCCTGATTACGAGCGCGTACTGCCACGTGGTGGTAATAAAACCGTGATTGCTGACCGCCAGAATTTACGTGAAGCGTTGAGTCGTGCGTCAATTTTATCCAATGAAAAATACCGCGCGATTCGCTGGCAGCTTGAGTCGGGCTTACTAAAAATTCAAGCCAATAACCCAGAGCAAGAAGTTGCAGAAGATGAAGTCAGTGTTGACTACAGTGGCGACAGTTTAGAAATCGGCTTTAACGTCACCTACTTATTAGACGTACTGAGCGCCACGTCATCTGAGCAAATCAGTGTGGTGCTTTCCGACTCCAACAGCAGCGCATTGATT
>JAAZCO010000162.1 GCA_012513235.1 Gammaproteobacteria bacterium | reverse complement strand
GGGGTGATCTCCATTCGCCAATGTTTACATGCAGCCTTAGCGGCAAATCAAGGGGAGTTTGCTACGGGTAACCAAGGCGTAGTGACATGGATTAGCGAGCTATTATGGCGTGAGTTCTATGTGCATATCTTAGTCGGTTACCCACAGGTTTCGCGCCACCGTGCTTTTAAACCGGAGACTGAAGCGTTGGCCTGGCGTCACTCACCTAAAGAGCTGCTCGCTTGGCAAGAAGGCCGCACTGGTATTCCGATTATCGATGCCGCCATGCGCCAGCTCTTAGCCACCGGCTGGATGCATAACCGTTTACGTATGATTGTGGCGATGTTTCTAACGAAAAATCTACTGATTGATTGGCGCGAAGGTGAGCGCTTTTTTATGCAGCATCTCATTGATGGCTGTTTAGCAGCCAACAATGGCGGCTGGCAGTGGAGCGCCTCCACAGGTACCGATGCCTCACCTTACTTTCGTGTATTTAACCCCATCAGCCAATCACAGCGCTTTGATCCTAATGGTGATTTTATTCGCCGCTGGGTGCCTGAACTCAAGCATCTCAGCGCTAAAGAGATTCATCAGCCCAAGCTGCTTTCAGGGTTATTTGGCACCGCTGACTACCCCAAGCAAATGGTTGATTTATCAGCAACCCGTCAACGGGCCATTCAAGCTTTTAAAGACTTGGCAAGCACTGCCCAGTCTTAATCAGGCAGACTGGGCAGTACAACCGCCACCTGTTTAGGTGGCGGTTGTACGCGCCTGATAACGATCAATCACCACCAACACCAAGACCACTACAGCACTGGGTAGCAACCAGCCCATTTGTTGTTCTGCTAAAGGTAAACGGCTAAACATGTCCGGTACCCAAGCTGAAAAGCCTGCCGCTGATAAACCATCCACTAAGCCAAACACTAAGGTAACCAGCATGGTGCCGCGAAAGATTAAAGCACTGGATTTCCAGCAGCGATTGAGCAAGCTGAGCACCACTAAAACAATTGCTAAAGGGTACAAACCAGTTAGCACGGGCACTGATACTTTAATTAACTGCTGCAAGCCTTGGTTAGATACCAGCCAACTAAACAGCACAAAAAAGATCACCACATGCTTATAAGCAATGTTGAATAAGCTATTAAAAAACTCACCACAGGCTACTAACAAACCGACCGCTGTGGTTAAGCACGCTAAAGCAATCACTAAGGCTAAAAGTAAATTACCCACCGGCCCAAACACATGCTGTACATAAATGGCTAAAACCTGACCGCCATTTTGCGCTTCACTGGCAATACCTTGACTGGTAGCACCCAAATAAAACAATGATACATACACGGCCGATAAACCCAGCGCAGCAATTAAGCCCGCATAAATCGAGTAACGCGTAACCAATCGCTCTGACTGCACACCTTTACTGCGCAATGCACTAGCAATCACCACACCAAAGGCTAAAGCGCCCAAAGCATCCATAGTCAGATAACCATGCAAAAAGCCCTGCAAGAAGGCTTCTTCTTGATAGATGGCAATGGCCTGCCCCACATCACCGGCCGGCTTAAAGAAAGCCGCACCGCCCAACACCGCCAATGCCAGCAGCAGCACAGGGGTAATTAGAGTACCGATACGGTCAATGATTTTATTTGGAGTAATCGCAAGGTGCAGTACCAAAGCAAAATATAAGGTGGAATAGAGCAGTAATCCGCCACTGCTGCTACCAAAAAACGGCACCACACCGATTTCATACGACACTACTGCAGTACGCGGCGTAGCAAAAAAAGGACCAATAGCTAAATACACAGCCATTGCCAGTGCAGTCCCTGCGATGCGTCCTAAAGGCTGGGTTAAGGCAGTTAACCCACCGCCCACTCGCGCCAGCGCAACCACTGTCAATAAGGGTAAGCCCACACCCGTCATCAAAAAGCCCAGCGCTGCGCGCCAGACTGTATCGCCAGCAGCTAATCCTGACTCAGCAGGAAAGATAATATTGCCCGCGCCTAAAAACAGTGCAAAGGTCATAAAGCCCAGTGCAAAAACATCACGCCGACTTAAGTAGGGTGATGTCGCTGTTGAGGTATTCATCGGTGTCCTTAAACATATGTGTCTAATTAGGCTAACAAGTCTAAAGCACTGAAGGGATTCTACAAAGCAATTAAGGCTAGCCTGTACGCTAGACGGTTTTCTCTCGCTAGTATCACGCACAGGCCTCAGGCTTAACAGGCGGGGTTACTCAGCGACTGCAGGGCTGCTAGCCACTGCGTGACAGGAAGTCCACCCCCAGAGTTACAAATCTCGCTCTAGTTGCTGCAGCTTTCTCTGCTCTTTATCAATTTTGCGCTGGTACTTATGTACTTTATCTGTTTTACCACGCCGCTGAGCTTCGTGCAGATCAGCTTGATAATCAGCGATATCCTGTTTGCTCTCGGCAATTTTTTCACGTCGATCACTGTTTAAACCGCGATCAGTACAATTGTCCTCTACACGCTTTAACGATCTGTTTAAGCCAGCCACTTTATGCTGATTACCCATTGACTCTGCGATATCTAACTGACGCTCCATTTCACAGATTTTTCGCTCACAACCGCTCACATGACTGCAAGCCGCCGATGCCAGTACCGTATTCGAGGCCAACAGCAACACAACTCCCGCCAAAGCAGCAGTAGGTAATAATAGTTGAAAGGGATTTTTCATTAGGCTGATCCTTGAATTTTGCAAAACGAACGAGTTAGTCTGAGTATACGACTAGCAGAACAAAACCCATACCACGAGGAGTTACCATGAGTGATTTAATTGTACCCAGCCACTGGAAAATCAGACGTTCGACGCACTTTTTTACCAAAGACAATATTCCCTCAGCACTACTCACCCATCACAACACCGCTGCAGGCGTTTATGGACAAATTTGTGTGATGCAAGGCACTGTGACCTTTTACGGCTTTGCTAATGAAGCAGACACCACACCAGAAAAAACCGTGGTGATTCAGGCCGGCGAGTTTGCAGTGAGCCCACCCCAATATTGGCACCGCGTCGAGTTAAGCGATGATGCACAGTTTAATATCAACTTCTGGGCAGAACCCGACACCCAAAGTAAAGCGCTATTTAAAAGCTCACGCATTCATAACAAACCCATTGAAAAACTATTTGAGCAGACAGAGTAAGCATCAAATAGTTTTGCACAGCATCCTTGGGGCATTGACGACCGCTGCAGAGCGCCCTCGCCCATTGGATTAAATAAGCTGTGATATTTCATAGGCCAAAGCAAAATCTCTTTTAGAGATACCACCGGCATCGTGAGTGGTGAGACTGATGGCTACCTTGTTATACACATTGAACCATTCTGGGTGATGATCAGCTCTCTCAGCGAGCATCGCCACTTGACTCATAAAACCAAACGCAGCAATAAAATCCGTAAACTTAAAAGCCCTATAGAGCTTATCGTCCTGAATACTCCAAGGTTGCTCAGCGCTGTGATTGAGCTTGGCCAGCGCTGTATCAATTTGGCTTTGACTGTATTTTTCTAGCATATACACCTCTACACACATTAAGTCTTGGGTGTCACTATGCGCAGACTCTTCACCCAGATCAACTCACAGGCACCGCCACCAGTGTCTTCGCGCGTCAATGAAGAGCGCCAACGCCACTGATTGTCAGTAGACAGCACATTCACCAGACTGCCTGACATCTCAATAATATCGCCAGGTCGCACCTTACCCAGCGCATGCTTGACCGAGATATTCTCTGGAATCACATGCATATTGGCGCTATGCGTTTCTATCTCACGCTGAGGAATTGGAAATGCAGCGACCCGCCAAAAATAAAACCGCCCAGATTGCGAGATTTTAATCTGCTCGAGCACATTCTCATCCGACATTCTGCCCCAGCCCAAAGCCAAGTCTGTCGGCGACAACTGCGCACCACGATCAAAACTATAGTTTTTCTTGGCTAAAACTTTGGCAGTAATCTTAAAACTTGCCAACTCAGTCAACTGATAAGCATCAACCTGCTGAGTGATAGGCGTCTGTAGCATCTGTTGTTGTGGTTCTGCCGGCGCCATAACACCAGGACCCAGCTGCACCTGACCCGTACGCTGATACACAGCCCAGCCTGCAGTCATGATCAACAACCAAAAAAGTAATTTTTTCATGCGTCACACATCAAGAGAGAACGCTAAGGGAATGGGCTGTAACAGAGGATCAAGACCCCCCCGTACTCAGCACAGCAACATACTACAGAGATGGTCATCAGAAAATACGGCGGGTCTAAAAGGCTTTAGACCCGCTCAAGCAAACTAATAGTGTGGCTTGATAACTTACTTATAAAAGGCTTCAACAGTTCCTTTCAAAGTGATCAACAGCGGCTGACCACGACGGTCTTTTGCTTTAGGTGATGGGAATTTAACCCACCCCTCACTGATGCAATACTCTTCAATATCAAAACGTTCTTTGCCATTGAGACGAATACCAATACTGTGATCAAAAATTTCTGCAATATGGTACGGGCTATGAGGATGACCCGAAAGGCGATCAGGTAAAGCAGGTCGTGATGTTGTGTCGTTCATATTGGATCCAGCATAAATAAAAGTGCATTATTGTAGTCAAAATAGATCTAACGCTCAACAAATAGCATTTAGCGCAGGCATTTAAACCCAAGTTTACACTGCAAGTATTCAGAAGCGAGCCTCAAATCGCAGGTCAGCAGCACTCGAGATTAAGGGCTGAATGTATAGCGCAAGGTATCGGCTGCAAATCAACTGCTCGGCCGTCAGTGCTTAATCAAGATAACCTTTCTTTTTCAATTCTTTCTCACTTAAATACTCTTTAAATACCAGCGTAACTCCCAGAGCAATAATAAAGAAGCCACCCAAGGTCAGCTGTATTTTCCAGAAAACATCAGCAGCAATAATATCAAACCACATCTGCACTACAGCCAAAATCACAGACAAGATAAATAACAGCGTACAAACAATAGAGCCGTATTTCATTTTTCTCTTCCTAAAATGACCACATAGGCTTCGCGCTTCCAGAATAACAGCATACGGCGTATATCTTTTTCCATTGTTTGCACCCGCCAGCCTTGCGCAGCATTTTGATTTAAAAAATCAGTAAACCTCACAGGGTCGACTTTAGAACCGCCTAATAGCAGCGAGCCGAGCATACCTTCTTGATAAATAATAACTTTATATTCCATGATTTTTCCTTGTTAAATGGTTGGCGTTGGATAGCTTATTTAGAGTCTAAACCCGATGCATCACAACGCAGAATAGCAAACGAGTGGATACGCCAAGATACCTGTGCCAGACTCAATAAACTGTTGGTCAATATATCAGTACAACACAGCCGTTTCGATAATGGTTTATGATAGCCAACACCTCTATATTGTTAAATACATACTCTGATCATGATTTTTATCAGCAATCATATCCGCCTCGAAGACCATGAAGTTGAGATCAGCGCAATACGCTCTCAAGGGGCCGGCGGACAAAACGTCAATAAAGTTTCATCAGCGATTCACTTGCGCTTTGATATTCACGCCTCCAGTCTACTGGAGTTTCAAAAACAGCAATTGCTCGAAAGTAAAGACAGCCGCATCAGCAAAGAAGGCGTGCTAATTATTAAAGCACAACAATTTCGCACTCAAGAAAAAAATAAAACTGATGCTTTTGAACGCCTACAACAATTTATCCTAGCTACCACCTACATCAGTAAAACGCGCAGACCCACCAAGCCCAGTAAAAATGCCAAACGCAAACGCACCGATCAAAAAACCCAACGCGGTGTGACCAAGTCTTTACGTGGTAAGGTCGACTACTAAAGCCGTGCAACAGCTCAGGAACCGCTCATGCATATGCTGCCTATAACCCAGAACCGTCGCCAACCCAGCCGCATTACTTTTATTGTATTAATGATTGTGGTCGGTCTTAACTTGCGCCCAGCGTTATCATCCTTGGCGCCCTTATTGCCGCGCATTGCCAGTGAAGGCCAGCTTTCAGTGCTGGTTTTATCCTTACTGACCACTTTGCCGGTACTGTGCCTTGGGCTTTTTGCGCCCTTTTCACCTTGGCTGGCCAGACGCTTAGGGCTGGAGCGCAGTTTGGCACTGGCGCTGATTATTTTAAGCTTTGGTTTGGCTCTGCGTGGCTTAAGTCATGCTCCTGCATTATTTAGCGGCACCTTACTCGTGGGCGCGGCCATTGGCGTATTGGGTACATTATTACCGGCACTCGTGAAACGTGAACTGGCTGACAGCGCTGACTTAATGACCGGTGTGTACACCATGGCGCTGTGCTTAGGTGGCGCTTTGGGTGCTGGGCTGAGTATTCCCTTGGCTGATGTATTGGGCGATTGGTCACTGAGCTTAATGTCTTGGGCAGGTTTAGCTCTAAGTGCACTGCTGGCTTGGTGGTGGATTATGCCGCAACCTGCAGCAGATCCTGAGTTCAAAGCATCACCAAGCCATGCCCGTGCATTACTGCGCAACCCGCTGGCCTGGCAAGTGATGCTATTTATGGGCAGTCAGTCTTCATTAGCCTATATCGTCTTTGGCTGGCTGCCCACGCTATTGGTGCGACAAGGCTACAATGAACATGAAGCCGGTTGGCTGATGGGCGCATCGATTATGACCCAACTAGTCTCCGCCGTCGGTGCTCCTTGGTTGGCACGCCTGAGCAAAGATCAGCGCCCAGCCATTATGTTAGTGCTTGCTCTGGTGGCTGCAGGCTTAGTGCTCTTGCTACTGGGTCCAACATCCATGCGCTGGCCGGGCGCAATTTTACTCGGTTTAGGTCAAGGCGGATCATTTAGTTTGGCACTGACCCTGATCGTGTTGCGCAGTGCTAATGCCAGTATTGCTGGCGAACTCTCAGCCTTGGTGCAAGGGGGTGGTTACACACTGGCCGCCATGGGGCCTTTAGCCGTAGGGCTGATGATTGATGCTGAGCTTAGCATCCAAGCCATTACTTGGGTGCTGCTAACGGTATTGGCTTTTGCTGCAGTGATGGCACTATTGGCTGGGCGCCAGCACCGTTTGGAAATAAATCAAGCTGGAGCGTTAATAACGGTGCAGCTAAAAAGTAGGCATGAGTAGTTATCTGCCACGAGCGCAACACCGCACTGTTTTCACTCGACAATAGCTCTGAAAGTTAAGTTAAAGCGCGAGCCTTTAACTCGCTTTCTTTTGGGCACGCTATGCTGCCAATAGTGCTGCAAAGCTCCGCCCATCACTAATAGAGTACCGTGCTGTAAGGGCATGACTATTTTTTGCCTAGGCTCATCATTACGGCGTAAAACAAAGTCTCGCGTCTCTCCAAAGTTCACCGAAGCAATCAGCGGATTCACTCCCAACTCTGGCTCGTCGTCCGCATGCCAACCCATATGATCCTCGCCATTGCGGTACCAATTGAGCAATACACTATTAAAGGCGCAACCTGTCACCTGCTCGATCTGTTTTTTAATATATAACAGCCCTGCATTCCACACCTGCGGCTGCGAAGTGATACCTGAATAAGTATAAGATTTACCCGCATCGCCATACCAAGCCGTCAGCCGCGGTAACGCAATCGTCTTACCAAACATTTTTATATCATCGCGCTGCCAGTTGATATAAGTAAACTTCACTTGCGCCAGATCCTCTGCGCTCAACTGCTGCCAATCGGTGTGCTGCCAGTTGTAGATGTCGTTTTCTTGAAAATACTCAACACTGCGATCACTGATCTTAGTATTAAAAAAGCGCTCTGCAAAAATCAGCTCACCATCAGGTACTTGGATCACAAAGGCTTGCATTGACTGATTCCAGCACCAAGAATATCCAGCGCCAACAGGCAAGGCAAAGGGCAACTGCAGCTGTTGCACATCGCTCAACAAATCCATAAAGCTCTAAAACCCTGCCCTACATATTTAAGTCACTGCGCGTAAGTGCTAACAGCCGCCACAATCACTGCGACTGTTAGCTCTCATAAACGGCTAACCAGCAAGGGTTACTTTCTAGTGCCCATCAGCAGCAATGCACCACCAAATAAGACGGCGGCCAGCCCTGCCCAAACAGGAACATTGACTGTTTCTTTTTCTTTAGCCGTCAATTCAACCGAGCCTAACTTAACCACCGTGGTATCTTTTGTGTAGCTAAATCCACCATAAGCTAAGCCTAAACTGCCGGCAACAATCAAAGCGATCGCAAGAGTTTTTATTGTATTCATAATGTGATTCCTTTGGTTATTGATCCAAATTGCAACATGCGCTGCATGTGGCTGAGCACGCTCTAAACTATTAAAGCATGATTCGTTTGATGTGCCATCTAAGATCGCTCCTCAAGGCATTCATAGCCGCCCATTTCAAACTCACGACAAATCCACGGGCGCTGCTCATAAATACTGCACAGCATGGTGTCTCGATCCAAAGCGGCGCACCAACCATCCTCTAAACGCGCCATGCTCATACCACCCCAATCATCAAACTCAACATAGCGCTCAGGCACACCGGTATCACTGATCAGCATCACTTCTAAACGACAACAATTTGCTTTGCACGTTGCGCAAGTGACCACAGCACTCGGTACGCTCACTAGATCAATCTTCATTATGTATTGCGCACCAGTTGTGTCGATCTCTATTTAATTTCAACAGCGCAATCACAGGCATGCTCGAGCGCTGTCAATGCACTGTTCATTAGTGCATCTTTATTAGACTTGCTTAACCTGCTGGCCGAAGGCGCGGACACGCAATGCAAGCAATACCAACAGCACACCAAACAACACCGCGTATAAAGCAATCAACCACGCCATAGCTAAAGCACCCACCACCGGCTGCGCCATCATAAACACACCAAAAATCACAGAAGCCAGGCCACCTAAAATCAGCAACCACTCACCTTGAATTTGCTTACGCAGACGGATACCCGCCAAAATTTGCAAGACACCCGTTGCAATCGCCCAAATGGCGATATAAAACAATAGAGCTAACGCAGTGATACCCGGCGCTAAGAAAGTCAGCACACCGACACCGACACTAATCAAAGCCCAAATCAGTAACACCCACCAATCATCATGGTCTTTACGTCCTGCTACAGCTGAATACACACCAAGTACACCATCAGCTAAAATATAAGCCCCAAAAAACAAGATCAGTAAAGTCACTGAGATCTCCGGTTGGCGCCAGGTTAATACGCCAAATACAATGGCCAACACACCACGCAACATCAGCACCCACCAAGTTAAAGAAAGAATGCTGGCTAATCGAGTTTCAATACTATTCATAAAACGTATATTCCTTTGGTTTTGAGTCAAAATCACAACAAGTGAACAACTCTAAATAATGAGGCCAACCTATGTGCATTCAGCTTAGGTCTGGCTCACTGATATTTCTGTTCGATTACGGCCCAAGTTCTTAGCACGATAGAGCGCCTGATCCACACGCTCAATCAAATCGGCCAATGCTTCGTTGTTCTGCAACTCGCCGACACCAATCGACACTGTGGTCACTCCAACGTTGTCATGGGGTTTACTTTGCACTGCATGCCGACAACGTTCAGCCAAACGCAGCCCTTGATCTAAACTGCAGCCGGCAAACACCAATAAGAATTCCTCACCACCCCAACGAATCACCGTATCGTTGGCTCGCAGTGTTGCTACCATCGCACTGGCAATCGTCTTGAGTACTGCATCACCAGCGTTATGACCCCATGTATCGTTGACCTGCTTAAAGTGATCAGCATCCACCATGGCAATCGACAGTGGTAAATCGCAACTGCGGTAGTGCATATAGGCTTTTTCCAGTGCCTGTTCCCCTGCAGCCCGAGTTAACACACACGTCAGCGCATCAAAGCGCACCATGTCACGAAATTTTTGCTCTTCGAGAACGCGAGTGGTTTCATCACGAAATATACTCACGTAATGGGTAATAGTGTTGTGCTCATCCATCAATGGCGTAATAGTTTCATCACAATAGATCAACTCATGGCTCTTACTGCGATTGACAAAGGTACCCTTGAAAGATTCACCTTTCTTCAGCGTACTCCATATATCACGGTAAAAATTCTCATCCTGCTCACCGGACTTAAGAAGTCGCGGATTACGCCCAAGAACATCTGTCAGTCCGTAACCGGTGATATTTTCAAACGCTTTGTTAGCAAATTCTATAGTGCCCGTACTATCGGTAATCAACACACCATCATCAGTGGCATTGAGGACCTGGGCAAAAAGTTTATTAGTCTTTTGTGCGGCAACTAAGCTACTGATATCTTGCTGTAAAGAAACGAAATGTGTGATCTCGCCAGCTGGATTGCGTACTGCTGAGATGCTCCACTCTACGGTATAAGGACGTCCATCCTTGCGGCAATTCACCGTTGAACCTTGAAAATAACTACCCTCACGCACACATTGACGCAAGCGCTCAATCACCTCTGGATTGGTTGCTGGGCCCTGCAAAATACGTTGATTTTTCCCTAACAGCTCTTCTTCGCTATAACCGCTCATCTGCAAAAAAGCTTGATTGACAAAAACAATACGATGCCCACCTTCCCCCGCATAGGCATCTGTCATCAAGACAGCGCTGTATGACTGGTCAAGCGCAAAAGCAATGACATTGGGGTCAATTTTGCTAGCAATCGTATTCATACTCGGTACAACACTCCGCACTGATTCTCGTTATAAAAATCACTCAAAACCTCTGTTCAATATTTTAAAGCTCAAACATTGAGCCAAGACTCTACTGCCACTTACATAGCAAAACCCTAATCAGCGGCGGTGGTTTAAGCTTGAACTTAGTGTACGCCAAACCACAGCAACTCGCTTAACGCTAAGCAATCACAACCTCGTCCATCCAGCGATTCACTGGCGTATTTTTCAATAGATCGTGCAAGGTAAACACTATGAGGTTGTGCTGCTATCAGCCTTGTTCCTTAATAAAAAAGCCATCACAAGGATGGCTTTAAGACACTTTTTACTTATGCTGCCAACCTGTAATCTCGGCTAAGGCGCTACCAATATCAGCCAGAGAGCGTACTGTTTTCACTCCCGCATCTTGTAACGCAGCAAATTTCTCATCGGCGGTGCCTTTACCACCAGAAATAATAGCTCCGGCATGCCCCATACGTTTGCCCTCAGGCGCTGTTACACCAGCAATATAAGACACCACAGGCTTAGTCACATGGGCTTTAATATAAGAGGCGGCCTCTTCTTCAGCGCTACCACCTATCTCGCCAATTAGCACAATGGCTTCGGTTTGTGGATCGGCTTGAAACATTTTTAAAATATCAATAAAGCTGGATCCGGGAATCGGATCGCCACCAATGCCGACACAGGTCGACTGGCCAAAACCTGCATCTGTAGTTTGCTTGACGGCTTCATAAGTCAAAGTACCCGAGCGCGAGACAATTCCCACTTTGCCAGGCATATGAATAAAGCCTGGCTGAATACCAATTTTGCATTCGCCGGGGGTAATAACGCCTGGGCAGTTAGGCCCAATTAAACGTACACCCAACTCATCACACTTCACTTTGACAACCAGCATATCCAAAGTTGGTATGCCTTCAGTGATGCAAATAATCAGTTTAATACCGGCAAATGCAGCCTCTAAAATAGAATCCTTACAAAAAGCTGCGGGGACATAAATCACTGATGCATCTGCCCCTGTGGCTTGTACAGCTTCCAACACAGTATTAAATACCGGCAAGCCTAAGTGCATCGTGCCACCTTTACCTGGAGTGACACCACCCACCATTTTTGTGCCATAAGCAATCGCTTGCTCAGAGTGGAAAGTCCCTTGTGCGCCCGTAAAGCCTTGGCAAATCACTTTAGTGTCTTTGTTAATCAAAATACTCATGCCTGCTCCCCTCGCGCCGCAGCAACCACTTGTATTGCTGCGTCACTGAGACTGCTGGCAGCAATAATATTCAAACCACTTTCAGCTAATACCTGACGACCTAAGGCAGCATTATTACCTTCTAAACGCACCACCACCGGCACCTTAACCCCCACTTCTTTGACGGCACCAATCACGCCTTCGGCGATCATATCGCAGCGTACAATACCGCCAAAAATATTAATCAAAACTGCTTTAACATG
>JAAZCO010000161.1 GCA_012513235.1 Gammaproteobacteria bacterium | reverse complement strand
CGTGCACGGTCACGGCTATCCAGTAGAAAACGTAACGCTTGCAGTAATGCGGATGGGCCGCGATATTTTTCTGGATTCCACCACCATGACGGACACTGCGATGTACAGCAGCCACACAGAATGCACTCATACAAACCATCCAGCTGTTCGCGTTGCTCGGGCGTTTGCAAGCGCTCTATAGCCGGTGCTGGATCAGCATTGATCAGCCAAGGTTTAATTTGTTCATAGTGATGAAAAAATAAAGATTGATCGACAACAAGGTCACGAATCACTGGCATACCAGGTAGCGGCCTGATAACTAAAGTGTTGGACGTTCCCAGAGCTTCTGCGACTGGCTTGATACAGGCCAGCCAGTTTTTGCCATTGATATTCATGCCGTCAGAGCCGCACACACCTTCACGGCATGAGCGTCTAAAAGCTAGGGTAGGGTCTTGTTCGCGTAGATACTGCAGTGCATCGAGCACCATTTTATTGCGAAATTCTTCAGGCAGCGTCTTGGCCTGCATATATGGTTGAGAGTCATGTTCTGGGTGATAGCGATAAATCTGCACATTAATCATCAGAGACCTCCAGTCGCAGTCGGGCGTGCTACTGCATCAGTTAGCACGCTCATACACATTCTGCCGGAGCCTGCTGTATGGTTTAAACACCCACTTAATTTATAAGCCTGTCTGAGTTTTAAAGCAATTTGATTGATGTGTTCAAGTTCGCCGAATGTGTTTGCGCTTGCGTGACGAGTGCAAAAAAGCATGCAGTTTAGCGGTCAACCCAGATCATATTGTCTGCGCTCAGCTCGTGCTCACCGTCCCACTGATAGGCGCACAGCTTAGCCTTAGGGTTATCACTGGCAGCGATACTCCAATCGACACAGGCAATATGCTGGTTGATCAGATTAGGGCGTCCACTCATCCAGTAATGGCCAATAAACAAGGGTTTCTCACCATCGTAGCCGGGCTGTAAATGCGCTGGAACGGGGTCATGGGGAATTTGCTCAATAATGTCAGACGGCACCATCGCTAAATCACGGTAAGTCAGATCAACATCGGTTAACCACCAGTGCGTGCGCGTGCGCTTACGGGTATGACCATCCTTATCAGTAAACTCCACGCCGGTTGGTAATGGGATCTCCATACCTTTAAGAATAACTTCTGCCGAAGCAAAGGCATCAGTACCGTCACGACAGAGTTCAGCCCACGAAGCATGATGTGCCACTGCGTTATTATCTAAAAATGGCGCAAGCGTTGCTAAATGCTCCTCATGCCAGCAGGCGTGCACCACACGAATATCATCTAAATCGAGAAACAGCGGCAACTCTTTAACCAGTCAATCGTTTTGCGGTGTGCGTGTGAGCCCGAACGTATTTCATTTAAAAAGGCTTGGTGCTGGCGCAAATTATTTTGTGTATGGGGTCTGAGAAATTCCCCAGGCTTGCTCGTATCTTCAGTGGTCAAAGCAATCGCATTAAATTCATGGTTACCCATCACCGCTAAGGCATGATCGTTTTCCACCATTTGCCGAGCAATCTCGATGGTTTTCGCCTGTTCAGGGCCGCGGTCAATAAAGTCGCCTAAGAAAATCACTTTACGGCCCGCTTGCTGCCAGCCGTCTGCGCGTAATTCATAGCCAAGCTTAATCAGTAAACGCTCCAGCGCCGAGGCATGGCCGTGAATGTCGCCGATGATGTCGAACAT
>JAAZCO010000160.1 GCA_012513235.1 Gammaproteobacteria bacterium | reverse complement strand
GCCATCCATGGCTACGCTTGTCACATCACCAGCGCAGTACTTGTTGATCAGTGTTGTTGTTTGCAGCACCGTAGGGTGGGCATTTATGCCCACGCGGTACACATCTCCAACACATTCGCACATCTCTGCAAGCACGATGCGTATGTTACGTATGTCTAGATTTTAATCCTGCAATTCCAGCCAAATCGGGGCGTGGTCTGAGGGTTTTTCCATGGCGCGCAAGTCGTAATCAATGCCAGCATTGAGCAAACGTGTGCGCAGTACGGGGGTGGTCATGATTACGTCGATACGCAGGCCACGTTTTGGCGTATCTTCAAAGCCACGGCTGCGGTAGTCGAACCAGCTAAAGCGGTCATCTACGGTGGGATGCAACACGCGAAAACTATCCTCTAAGCCCCAATCCTTGAGCTTTTGCAGCCACTCACGTTCCTGTGGTTGAAAGCTACACTTACCGGTTTGCAACCAGCGCTTAGCGTTCTTCTCGCCAATGCCGATATCAATATCTTCAGGTGAGATATTGATATCACCCATCACAACCAAAGCCTCTGTAGGGCTAAAGCGTGTTTCCAGTAAGTTTTGCAGGTCAGCATAAAACTTCTCCTTACCCGGAAACTTCGTCTCGTGCTTAATGTTTTCGCCCTGTGGGAAATAGCCGTTCATGACGGTGACCGGATTGCCCTTGTTATCAGCAAATACACCCCAAATAAAGCGGCGTTGAGCGTCTTCCTCGTCGCTGGGGAAGCCCTTGTGAATCTCCAGAGCCGGTAAGCGCGAGAGCAATGCAACACCATAGTGGCCTTTTTGCCCGTGGTAATAGACCTCGTAGCCTAAGTCACGCACCATTTGCTCGGGGAATTGTGAGTCATCGACTTTAATTTCTTGCAGGCCAATCACATCCGGTTGATGGGTGTTGATCAGCTCAGCCAGTTGGTGGGGGCGGGCGCGTAAGCCGTTGATATTAAAAGATATGAGTTTCATAAGAGCCTTTGTTTAAGTCTGGATATCAACAGTCTAAAACACTCAGGCGCTAAGGGTAAGTCTTAAGCGGGATTGGCAGGGGAGAGCGGCAGCTTATATATACACCGCGAGCATGCTGTAGCGAATGAACCCCGTTGCTGCTGAGCATCAACGGGGGTGTGTATTATTTGTTCTGCTTAACTACGCCAGGCAGGCTGTCGAGCTGCGAGGTGAGGAAGGAGCTGGTGCCATTGAGCTGTGAGACCAGCATATCCATAGCATTGAACTGTGAAAAGAGGCGTGCTTCTAGCTTGGATACGCGAGCCGCATGCGCTTCACGCTCTTTGTCCACACTCGATATAGTGTTTTGTAAAGATTTTGTACGGCTGGCTAGTAGGCCGTTGGTATCAGTGTAGGGCTTGACCTTGCTGTCCATGCGCGCCATTAAACCTTGATCGCCAGTGAAAAAAGCATTCACTTGCTCAAAGTTTTTATCTAAAGCATCGCTCAGTTTTGTGTCATCAATTGCCAGTTTACCGTCACGCTGAGTAGTCACACCTAAATCCGATAACAGGCGAATACCTGTAGCATTGCCAGTGTTGCTCAGCTCATTTCTAATGTTGGTCATAAATGCGCGCACTGATGAGTCACCAACTAACGCAGCTGCGAGCGGTTCTTTATCATCGCCACCGATAGGTGTCACATTAGTTAGCGAGTTAACAGTGTCCATCATTGCGTTATAGGCATCGACAAACTCAGTGATAGCTTTGTTCACGCCACCTTTATCTTCGGTAACACCTAAACTGACAGTTTCAAGCTTCTCTAACGCATCGGCTGATTGTGCTTTGTTCAAGGTCAGCGTCACACCTTCGATGGCACCTTCAACGGTGTTGCTCGCGCTGCTCATGTTGATGCCGTCAATGGCAATATTGGCATCGCGTGAGTAGCTGATTACTCGCGCGGCACGCGGATCACTGTCATCGACCGCTGTAGGTTTAAAGTCTGCGTCTGCGCCCGATGGCGGTGCAAAAGCCAGTTGATTTAACTGGTCTGCATCTGCACCTGAGACGGACACTTGAATATCATTGCCCGTGCCCGATGTGTTGGAGCTGAGCACTAAGCGCGAACCACCGCCACCGCTGGGGTCGCTGATAATGCTAGCGCTGAGGCCGCTGTCTTTACCTGCAGCATTAATCGCATCACGTACATCGCTGAGGCTGGCATCAGTGAGATCAATATCTAATGCGTTATCACCGACGCTGATTGTCATCTTGCCGCTGCCGAGCTTATCGGTGGCGTTATCCACGCCGCCCAAAGCCACTTTGCTGGTTTGTGCGAGGTTAAAAACTTGTACGTTGTATTTACCAGCTGCAGCGCTGGAGTCGGCTTTAATGCTCACCGTATCCGAAGCACTGGACGTGGCGCTGCGTTTTTCAAACAGGGACGAGTCGTTGAGTTTGCCGAGCGCAGTTTGGAAGGTCGACAAGGCACTACGAAACTGCCCTAGAGCAGAGACTTTATTGGTGGTGGTTTTTTCCAACCGATCAAGTTGCGCAGTTTTCGGTGCGCTTTCTGCGTTCACCAACGCCTTGACCATGCCGTTGATATCCATGCCTGAACCAATACCGTTAATTGCCATAA
Organism: Gammaproteobacteria bacterium; assembly: GCA_012513235.1. Taxonomy (GTDB): domain Bacteria; phylum Pseudomonadota; class Gammaproteobacteria; order Pseudomonadales; family Pseudomonadaceae; genus Denitrificimonas. Next base: position 357 of record JAAZCO010000160.1, on the reverse strand, counting down.
CCTTACCCTCTGCGACCGTTTATTGACGCGTCGCTAGTCGAAAATGAAGATGCACAGTGACTAAGCAGTTCGCATGCCAGCTTGCGCGTATCCAACGACACTTGTTTCCTTATCGCTGTATAACATCCTTAACTACAGTGTACGCGTTTATGCTTTACCGCTAAACAATACACTACGAATCTCTGATAGATTTTCCGCAAGGCGCAAGGCTTCTTCGGAAGGGATCTGCCGAATCACCTCGCCACTGGCGATTTCGGTGACTTTGACCACCATACGGCTGCTGTCATCGTGCAATTGAAACTGCAGATTGTATTGCGCCGACTGGACATAATCTTGCATATCCGCCACCGCTGCGAG
>JAAZCO010000159.1 GCA_012513235.1 Gammaproteobacteria bacterium | reverse complement strand
TTCTCTTCTAAACTGTGTGAGAAGGCTTGGTAATCCAGCTTAATCAAGCGGCTTTGATCATCAGGATCAGGAAATTCTTCGAGCAGTGGAATTTCCACAATACTGGATTTAAAGTTATTGCCCACCAAGCGCCCAACTTGTCCAGATTTAAGGATATTGCTGCGCAACTCCTCCAAGCTAGCAGCAGAACCGTCATAGGTTTGCGGGATAACATCGCCACCAGCAAAGCCTTGCTCAGTGACCTCGGTCCAACGCACATTGGGGCTCCAGAGCGAACGCACACCAGAGCGATCCACGCCTGGAATATAAAAGGCCTCATCACTGATTTGGCGCAAGGTCTCCATATAGTCTTTATCGAAAATATCACCTTGAGTATTTTCGACCGAGATGCGCACGCTATTGCCTAGGTTGGCAAGGTCATTGCGGTGCTCAAGCATCGTTTCAATATAAGGATGCTTAAGCGGAATCATTTTCTCAAAACTGGTTTCCGGGCGAACTTGCGCGGCATTCCAAAATAAGAACGCACTGATAATGATGCACAGTAGAATAACCGCAGGACGGTTATTAAAAATCAAACGTTCAAGCACTGCGGCTGGATTGTTTCTTGCTTTAGCTGTCATGTTGACGGTCTCCAGTCTTATTATTTATCGTTGCCTTGAGCATCGGTGTGGTACACGCCATTTTGCCCGACCAGAATCAATCCATCGTGTTCATCAGCCACAACACCGGTCAACGAGGCACGATCCGTACGGTTGCTCACAGTGAAGCTTGCACCCCCATCGCTGCTACGCAATACAGTGCCGCCATGCCCAACAATCACAAGGTCACCGTTGCGCAACTGGCTCGCACCGGCCAGACCAAACTGAAGCAGGCCACTATCAGTACTAACCTGAGTTTGCAGCCATGTATCACCAAAATCTGTCGAACGGAAGATATGCCCGCGCAAGCCGTACACCACTACATGCTCAGACTGTTGCGCCGCTAAAACACCAAACAGCGAACCTTGGTAAGGCCCTGCAAGCGCTTCCCATGATTCACCCCAATCTGCCGAGCGAAACATCACACCCATCTCACCGACAATAAACAGTCCAGCATCAGGCACAGCACTGATTGCATTCAAATGGTAGCCATCTTCGTTATCGAGCAGCTCATCTATGCGCTGCCAGTCTTGGCCGCCGTCATGAGTGACTAACAACATACCGTAGGCTCCAACTGCATAGCCGGTCTTGCGATCTTGAAACCAAATATCAAGCAAAGGAGACTCTTGCTCTACATCATCGTATTGGCGTGCCCAGCTCTCACCACCATCGGTGGTACTTAAGATCAGCGCATCATGCCCTACAGCCCAGCCATATTGATCATCGACAAAATAAACAGCAGTAAGCATTTGCTGAGTCGGCACCTTAGCTTGCAACCATATTTGACCATCGTTATCAGAATAGAGAATATGCCCACGATCACCTACAGCAACTAAACGCTGCCCTGCACGGACAACATCCAATAGCACACTGTTTTTTGCTGCCGGAGTCTGAATGGCGTAGACCGCTTGCTCGGTAGCTTGAGCAGAGACCGGCGCTGAATATAAATTCGGCAACAATAAAACGCTACACAGTGATAGCGCTTGGTAAAAACGATTAAAACGCAGCCCTGAGTGACCTGCTGCAGTCCTGATTAAAGTGCGCCCATTGCGGTGTGATAAGGGTTCACGCATACATACTCCCCATTATTTTTATAATTGCATGCCATCAATGGCAAAATTATACGCTTCATTCCTATGAAATCGGGCTATCAGAGCCAGTGGCGTTCTATTCAATATGAAAAACACATCTCAACCATGCAGCCAATGCAGCTGAAAAAGCAACCAAAATCAGCATAATCACTCACTGAACAATTGGTTTTGTTTTGACTGATAAGTCATTGCTTTATATAAGGATATTTAACTGCAAGATTGTGGCTCTAACCTAAGACGCGCTACTGGATAAAACCCAGCAGCACAATTCTTCTATGCAACAGCGCCGTACCACACTATACAAAAATGGGGCACTGCTCAGTGCAGTACCCCATTCAAATTACAACTCAATCTTGCAGCACGCTATGGCTTAGTGATTGCTATTAAGCCGGTAAGCTTTTTTCCAACACCTCGTACAAGTCTGCAGATAAGTCACCGCTATGTTTAATGCGTTTAAGTTGCACCAGCATCATTTCTTGCTGGTGTAAATCAAAGCGCTGCCAGCGTGTCAGTGGTGAAATAATCCGTGCCGCAATTTGCGGGTTTAACGCATCCAGTTCAATCACTTTATCCGCCAAGAAGGCATAACCCGAGCCATCCTGCGCATGGAAATTAGGCGTGTTTTGCGTACTAAAGGCACCAATCACTGCCCGAACTTTATTAGGATTCTTAATACTGAAAGCTGGATGATGCAGTAAGTGCTGAACCCGCTCTAAGCCATCCGGTAAGACTGCAGCAGCCTGTACGCTAAACCACTGATCCATCACAATCGGATCGTCAGCGAAACGCTCAGCAAAGCTGTCTAGCGCATCGGCTGCTTCCTCAGTGAAGGGTGAGTTAACTAAGCAGGCTAATGCTGACAAACGCTCTGTCATATTGTCGGATACGCTAAACTGATCAACACACTTATCTAAGACATCCAAGTCTTCAGTGCGCATTAAGTAGGCCAAGAGCATATTCTGTAAACGACGGCGGGCAATGTCCGTATCTTGTGCAACATAAGGGGTTGCTAGTGACACTTTACGCAAGGCCTGATAACGCGCCAGCATCCGCTCTTTAAGCCCATGAGCTAACTGATTACTGACATACTCACGTGCCTGATGAATAGCTAGCGGATCGGCTTGCTCATATTGCTCAATGATATAGCCCACCCCTGGCAAGGCTAAAAACTCAGCGAGCATCGCCGGATCTAAATCCTCTTGCGCCAGCAGTGCAGTAAAGACTTCAACTAAGCGCGTATCAATCATGGGCTCATCGGTGTCGTAGATCTGCCCAACTACTTCTTCAATCACTTGCAGAGCCAGTTGTTGCCCTGCTTCCCAGCGATTAAAGCCATCGGTGTCATGTTGCAGTAAAAACAGCAAGTCATCGCGACTGTAGTCGTAACGCAAGACCACTGGTGCTGAGAAGCCACGCAACAAGGATGGCAAAGGTTGCTCAGCCACATTAATAAAGCTAAAGGTCTGCTCAGCCTCAGTCACCGACAACACGCGCTCATCAGCCACTGCCATCGCTTCACCTTGCAGTTGCAATGGCAGCGCCTGACCATGCTGATTGAGTAACGCAATACTCAGCGGAATCACAAAGGGCTGCTTGTTGGTTTGGCCGGGTGTATCAGGGCAGCTTTGCTTAACGCTCAACTGATAGATTTGGGTCGCAGCATCATAGCTATCCGTGACTTCAAGCTCTGGCGTACCAGCTTGACTGTACCAGCGTTTAAACTGGGTTAAGTCCATACCACTGACGCTTTCCATTGCCGCGATAAAATCATCGCAAGTCACCGCTTGACCATCATGACGCTCAAAGTACAAGTCAGAACCTTTACGGAAGGTTTCTGCACCCAGCAAAGTGTGCAGCATGCGTACAACTTCTGCGCCCTTCTCATAGATGGTCAGCGTATAGAAGTTGGAGATTTCCATATACTGCGCTGGACGCACTGGATGCGCCATAGGACCGGCGTCTTCCGCAAACTGGTGGGTACGCAAATAGGACACGTCTTCAATACGCTTGACGACACGCGAATTCATATCCGCAGAGAACTCACTGTCACGGAATACGGTAAAGCCTTCTTTCAGTGACAGCTGGAACCAATCACGGCAAGTGACGCGGTTACCCGACCAGTTATGGAAGTACTCATGCGCAACAATGCTTTCAATACGCTGGTGCGCGGCATCGGTTGCTGTCTCTGCTTTAGCCAGAACGCAACTGGAGTTAAAAATATTGAGACCTTTGTTCTCCATTGCGCCCATATTGAAATCATTCACCGCCACGACCATAAAGATATCCAGGTCGTACTCACGGCCATACTTTTCTTCATCCCAACGCATAGATTTCTTTAAGCTGTCCATCGCATGCTGGCACTTATCGATGTTCTCGGGCTCTACGTAAATACGCAATGCCACTTCACGCTGACTCATGGTAGTAAAGGTATCTTCCACACACCAAAGGTCACCGGCGACTACGGCAAACAAGTACGCGGGCTTTTTAAAGGGGTCTTCCCACGTCGCCCAGTGCCGACCACCCTCTTCTTCACCTTGCGCCACTGGATTACCGTTGGACAACAGAATTGGATAGTTTTTCTTATCAGCATGAATGGTCGTGGTAAAACGGCTCATCACATCTGGGCGATCTAAGTAATAAGTAATCTTGCGAAAGCCTTCGGCCTCACACTGAGTACAGAACATACCCGAGGACTTATACAGGCCTTCAAGCGCAGTATTGTTTTGCGGCTCAATACGCACGGTACTGGTCAACTCAAAACGGCTATGCGTCGGTTGCAGCTCTAAGTGCTTATCTGTCACTGTGTATTCAACTGCAGTCAGTGGTTTGCCATCCAACGCTAAGCTCACCAACTCCAAGTGCTGACCATCTAAAACCAGTGCGGGCAGGTTTGTATCTAGACCAGGATTGCGCTGCATCAGCAGACGCGTATGCACCAAGGCATAGTCTTCAAACAGTTCAAAGGTCAGATAGGTTTCATCAATCAAGTAATCTGGCAGACGGTAATCGGTTAACGCAATCATTTTCGGTTGTTCGGTACGCATCATAAAAACCTCGATTAAAAAACACTCTAACTTTGAAAGGTAATAGCTTAAACAGCAGCGTTCATGGTACTCACTGCTAATTGGTACGACGTATATTTACGGATATTAATCACCCCCGTATCAAACAACAGATACTGGCCCTTAATACCGATCAAGGTACCTTCCGCAATGGGGTTCTTATCCAAATTAAAACTAGTGATTTTTGCAGGATAGGCTTCGACCGGATAAGCAATATCCAGTACGTCCACATCGGTAATCGGCTGAATCGCTTGCAAACCAAAGCGTTGCTGTAACTCCAACAAAGGCTGCTCACAGCTGTCCATCAATTGCTCACGAATGGCGAGTAAATCAATCGGTTCTACATCGCCCTTGAGCAAGGTGCGCCAGTTGGTGCGGTCGGCGACTTGGCTGCGCAACACATCCTCAACAAAACCAGACTGCTGACGGGTGGCAACACGAAAAATAGGCAGCGCTTGAATCGCCCCTTGGTCGAGCCAACGCGTCGGTAGCTGGGTGCCGCGAGTAATCCCCACTTTCACGCCGGTGGAGTTCGCTAGATAGACAAAATGATCCGTCATACAAAAATCTTGCGCCCATTCAGGATCTCGGCAAGTACCGGCATCGTAATGACACTTCTCGGGGCTCATCATGCAGGTATCGCATTGCGGCAACTTAGAGAAGCACGGCCAGCAATAGCCTTGGGCAAAGCTTTTCTTGGTTGGGCGCTGACAATGGCTGCAATGGATTGCGCCTAGAAACTCTAGACGCAAGGTTTGACCAAGCAAGTTATTGAGCTCATGTTGCTCATCGCCGAGGCGCAAGCTGTATTGTGCTGGCGCATCCAGCGCAATGCGCATCTTACTGATGGCGCCACGACCTAATTCCATCATCAGTGCAGTGTCCCTGCTGCCGGTGCAAACATCGCTGCTTGTTCTTCTGATAATTTTTTATTAGCTTGCTTTTGACATTGCTGGCCACCCATATAACCGGTACGTTCTTCTTCTGGCAAGTTGGTCATTTCCCACATAATCATCGCTTGCATGGTCAATTCTTTTTGCTCTTGAGTCAGCTTAGTGCCGTCGCCCCATTTACCAATTTCGATGGCAATTTTTAAGGTTTCGTAGGTTTCTGGCGTAATGCTTTCAATCAGATCAGCAAAGTTTTTCATCGTTGATTCCTATAGAGATTCAGTCATATATAAAATTAAGCTGTTACGCTGCACGCTGACGCGCCAGCAGCGCAAACACAGCACCACTCACACAACCCAACACTAAACCACTGACATGCGCAGCATTAGCAATTTGCCCAAAGCCTAGCGCAGTCACTACACCTGACAAGCATAACAGCAGCCAAATCAGCATCATAGCGACGAC
>JAAZCO010000158.1 GCA_012513235.1 Gammaproteobacteria bacterium | reverse complement strand
TTTTGCGGGAATAGCTCAGTTGGTAGAGCACGACCTTGCCAAGGTCGGGGTCGCGAGTTCGAGTCTCGTTTCCCGCTCCAAATTTGGCGTCAAGCTAAGAAAGAAAGAGCCGAAAGGCTCTTTTTTTTCGTCTGCTGTTTGTGTGATAGGTTTTATGCCTCTTGTCTTTGCCGTCCTGGCTGTGTTTCATTACACCTCTTGCTAAATGAATGATTTATCTTTTAAGGGTCATGATATGAAAATAAATTTACCAGAAGACGGCCATCGACAGTTTAATTTGTCAGCACTGTTAAAGTATCTCGTTGATTCAAAAAGATATTTTATTGTGGTTGGGCAGCAGCATGAAAAACTAGAGAAGCACACAAAAGATTTATCGCTGGATTATTGGATCCGTAAAAATATTGCTGTCAATAAAGATACAGCTCAAGCGACCGACAATGTGGTTGAACAAATATGTGCTACAGGTTTGTTTACTGTCACAAAAAACGCTTGCCCCAACACAGGTGTCAGTTCGAAAGCTATTGAACTGATATAGGTGTAATTAAGCCAAAGAGCATCAACAATGACGCTCTTTACACAATACTTCTACTTAAATCGCCCCTCTTATACATCTGCAACGCAGACTCTAAAGTCTCTCGTATATAGGCACGTAAATAGTTTGGTGCTATTACTTCAATGTCCGCAGCATTACTCAGTAAAAATAAGCGCAGCCCTTGCGTATCCAGCAGCGTGCACTCAAGTACCCAGCCGTTTTGATCTTCGATGAGTCTTTGCTGGTCAGTTAGCGGGTTTTCTTTAAGTCGATTATGCAGATTGGCGCTTAAGCGCAATTTGAGATCGATAGCTTCTTCTGCATGAATACTGATCAAGTCTTTTTGTATATCAAAAGACTGTGCGTCATAGTCGATTGGATCGGCAATATCTTGCCACTCTGATTTAACGCTGAGCATGCGGTGTAGCATCAGAGCGCAGGTCTTGCCTGAACCATTACTGCTGTATTTACCCCGTACAGCGTCAGCTGCTGGTTGCTGTCCATCGGCCCATTCTTCGCGTGCAATATAGGCTGATAGGTAAATATTTGAGTCTTGGTAAGCCAGCGCTAATGGCTTGAGCAAATAGGTACATTCAATATTGTTGGCGTCGCGAGGTTGGTAGACAACAGATAAAGCTGTGTTGTCGAGTAAGGCCTGCTGAATAGTTGTGAGGTGTTCTACCTTGTGCTTACTGGGTTGCAGCACAGTAAAGCGCGTGCCGGTAGTGATGCGTCCTTCAGCAAGTAGGTCACGCTTTGCATAGTTACGTATTTCTGTGGCTGCGTATGCACGTAGCTTGCTGAGTTCTTCAGTAGCTAGGCTAAAGTTAAAGCGCTCAGCGTGTTGGAAGATAGCCGTTAAGGTCATGGACTCAGTGGCTGATAATTGCAACTCGAAGCTGTTTCTACCTAACGTCCAATATTTAAGTCTGGGCAGAGGACCAGCGCTTTCAGCTACATACAGTATTTTAGTCAGTGCTTCTAAATCTCGACGCGTCGTTTTGATACTGCATTTTGCTTTGGCCTTCTCATGTAGATCTTGCGTAGACATTGCTTTGTCAGCGGTTTTTAAAATCTCAATGAGCTTAGCTCGACGTCCTGCGTAATCAGCTGTTTTACCCTTATGTAATAACAAAGTATCTATCACTCACCAGTGGACAAAGAATGGTCCTGCTCGCCTGTATTATGAGTTCGTTGGCACGCAATTCCTTGTTTATCATATGCCAACCCACAGGAGTTACAGATGAAACTTAAGTCCACTTATGCAGATTTACCTCAGGTTGCTGAATTTATTGAATGGTTAGCTAGCGAACTCGATTCCCAAGAGTTGTTTAGGCATGCCTATATTGACCGCCGTTCAGGTGCAAAATGGCAGTGCACCAGTCTGTTTGATGCCTACCAAGGCTATGCTTGGAATCATCCTGGTAATCAGCGCTTAGATTTTAAAAAAGGTAATAGCGTACAAAGTAACGTCAAAGCGCTTGATGCATTGCGACATGATTTGCTGGCTGCGGGTGAAGATGATGAGCGTACGTTGCAGGCGGCAGTGGATGTGATGGCATGGGGCGGCGTCACTGCACACAATGCACAGTGGTTTCAGACGCATCGTGTTGGACTGGCTAAGAAGCTCAATGATGTTAAAAAAGCCTTTATGAATAATGATTTTTCAGCACCTGTTTTGCGTTCTGATGATCTGCGTTTTAACTCAGGTATGACCAAGGTTTATTCGCTGATGTGCCCGGATTTTGTGATTTATGACAGCCGCGTCGCTGCTGCGCTAGGCATGCTGGTTGTTAAATACTGTCAAGCACAAGGCTTGACCAAAATCCCTGAAAGTCTGTGCTTTCCTTGGGCGGGAGCCAAAGAAGCTGTGAACAGCCTGAGTCCAAAGCGACGCAACCCAAGTACTGGTTCTTTAAAGTTTCAGCGCTTACGTGCGGGCTCGCACCATGCTTTATGGAATATGCGTTGCAATTGGGTTTTAAACCAAGTGCTCAAGCATCCTTTAGCCGCCAAGAGTGCATTTCAATCCATTGCGGCGCCTCAGCAGCCTGTACGCGCCATTGAGCAAGCGCTATTTATGATCGGCTATGACTTAGGTGCAAATGAGATAGCTGCTGCAGTGTAAGGAGCGGGTTTGTTTAGGGCTGTGTTAGTACAGCCCTGATAGGTATAAGCCAATCATTGATTTATAACTTAATAGGAAACATCTGTATGTATAGAGTTCGCTATAAATCTCATAATGCGTTGCAGGCTTGGGCTGTACTGGGTTCGTATGGTAATGAGCAGTCTGCGTTGAGTAACGCAGCACGTGTCTCTGGTCAATATTTAATGGTGCAGGTGATTGACCCCAATGGAAATGTAATTTGGGTGGGTTGAAAGTGTAAAGCCCACTGCATAAGTCTTTTTAGCTTGCCTGGATTACTGAGCCAAGCTTATACAGATATTGGCTCTGGCGAACTTTTGCGGTGGTTGTTGCATAAAAAGTACTTATTTCACTATTAAGATATCAGTTTTGTAAAGCTGTTGAATGATAGGTAGACAGACTAACAGAGGGTGCAGCAACATGGATGAATCGAGCACGGTATCTCAGCTCTTAGAGCATTTATTGGCACACCAAGATGATGTTGCCATCGAAAATATACAGTCGTTATATGCTGGGGTAGGAGAACCAACTTGGCGCGCCTATGCGCATCAGGTGCAGTATTTGCATGACTTGAGCTATGTTGAAGATAAAACTTTAGCGCAAAACCCCTATGCTGAGGTAGCAACAACAGCGCAGGTTCGAGACTATTATTTACAGTTACGTAGCCAAGCGCTGGCTGGCAATGCTGATGCCATCAATGATCTCGGCTGGCATTTTCTCAATGGCTTTGGGCTGGCTTACGAGCCTGTGCTGGCAGAAAAATTATTGACCATTGCTGCTGCTGAAGGTGCGTTGATGGCGCGGTTTAATCTAGGTCAGCAAGCCTACTATGGTAAAGGTATGGCAGTGGATGTTGCATTGGCTGCTCAATATTACGAGCAAGCGCTGGAGGATGCACATCCTTGGGCCGCTTTAGCACTTGGGCGTTTGTATGACACTCAAGGCTCGGAGGATGAGCACGACTTGCCCGCTGACCAGGCTAGGGCGGTTGATTATTATCAGCAAGCTGCAGAATGGAAGCTGTACGAGGCAGGCTTTTATCTAGGTCAAATGTTCTTAAAGCATGACTCTGAGCATTACAATTTAGCGGATGCTTTATATTGGCTGCAATGGTCTGCGACTCACGGTTGTAGCTTCTCCAGCGAAGCTTTAGCTCGGTATTATGTCGAAGATTGTTTCTTGGATTTTCCACGTGAAGCCGCTCGGGCGTTGTATTGCTTTTGGCGAGATTTTTCGATTCGCCAGAACGGGTATGAGTCTGAGCAGTGGCTGGCGTTGGATGAGGCCATCGAAGTGCCTCACAGTAACTGTTTAGAACTCTGTGATTAAGTTGTATGCCCCGAATGCGCTGCATCTGAATGGTCATGTTCTGTAAACCCTGCGCTAGATTGAACACTTAAGTACTCATCACTCACCGTATTCAATCTATGGGGATTAAGTATTGCCTAGGTAAACGGTGGTCTAGCGATTGAGTTGTGTGCGCTGCAATAGCTGCTGGTTTTGATTGGCTGCGTGCAGCCAGTTATGAATGAGCTGCATAGCTTCTGCACTGGGCGTGCTATTGGCATAACCGCGTGCTTCATCCAGTTGCCAGTCATAGCCTTGAGCTCTGACCGAGAGGGTGACGCGTGGCTGTGTAAGTACTTGATAAATAAACACTTGGCCAGCATAAACACGTTGATGATAAGCACCCACACAATGACGCATATGTAAGCCTTCCTGTGCTAATTCATGCCAGTTGCTGATAGGCACAATCATTGAGTTGCCAGGCAGTGGTGGTGTTGGATACTGACCGTATAAGGCTTGATGCTGACGTGCGCGTGCGCTCGCTGAGATACTATTATGTGTAATCACATATCGGTCATGCACTCTTTTCAGCTCTGCAACGCTACTGGTCGGTCTTAGGCTATCCAGATTAGCGCCTAAGGCACAGGTGTCTTGCGCTAAGCGACGTAAATAGCCCATGTCAGCGATGCTGGTCTGCGAGTCCAGCATATTTAGCAGGCCAGCCCAACATAAGCCTTGATAGCGCTGCAAAAACACAAAATGATTGATGCATAAATGCTGGGTATGGCGTAGATCCTGAATAAAATCGCCAGCGCTTAGCACTTCAAATAGCGCATTGAGATGCGCACTGTATTGTTGCTGCATATTAATACGCGCCAACATCTTTACCGTACTGTGACTATTGGGCAAATGCATAGAGTCTAAAATGTCTGTGCGTTTTTGTAATACCAGTGTCTTAAAAGCCTGCTCATTGATCTGGTGTTGTTCTGCATGCCGCACCAGCAACATAAAGAGTGCAGTGTTGGATAGTGCAAGCTGCATGGCAGCGGGTGAGATCAGCATACTTTGCAGGAGTTGGTACTGTTTGTCTGGATTGAACTGTGCAATAGCGAGTGCTGCAGGGGGAATGCTATTGAGTTGGGCCTCTGTGAGCAGCATGGCTAGAGGCAGGCCTGGTCCTTGTAAAAAAGAGCTGCTTTCGAGCAAGTCATCATGACTCCATGACTGCCAAAATAAAGGTTTTTCATGGGTGAAACTATTGATATGTATGGATAAGGGATAGCCGATTTTATTGCTTAAGTCGACGTAGAAGCTGACATTTGAGTAGTGATCATTGCCTATGTGATTCTTCATATCAGCCCGCAGTTAAAGTGATTAAGTGTATCGGTGAGTGGTGTTGTAGGTGAGGCAAGACTCAAGTCTTTGCTTGGTAAAAACAATGGTTTGATTAAGTTCAAGAGTTATATTAACTGTCACGTGCGACGTAATGTGTCGTATGTGTGCCGAAATCGATCTTGAAGATTTCTGTAGCTGGGCGTTTACAGACTTTTCTTGCTTAGACATAGGATAAAATTGCACCCATTTATAATTTCGTAATACAGCTTTAACCCACTTTAATACCTACACTAAGCCCTCTAGCCCAATGCTTCTGGGCTTTTAGCTGTGTGATATTACGTGCTTCAAGCCTTAAGTCTTCCTGCTGCGCATTGATATAGATCAATTGCCGTTAATTTAAGGCTCTTAGTCTATGACCATAGTCTTAGCTAGGAGCGCATGACATGACGGATAAAAAACAACCACAACAACCGCAATCACCACCACAATCTACCCAGGCGAGCCTCAGTTCGCGTTTCCCCACGGCCTACACCATTCTCTTCTTACTGATCGTTTTTGTTGCTGCCCTGACCTGGATCATTCCAGCGGGTAAGTATGATCGCGTAATGAGTGAGGAAGTTGGGCGCGAAGTCGCGGTGCCAGGCACTTATCAAGTGGTGGAGGCCAAACCGCAAGGTTTTGTTGATGTCATGCTGGCGCCGACGGCGGGCTTTTATAATCCTGACAGCTATGTGGCGAACGCCATTGATGTGGCGCTGTTTGTGCTGTTTCTCGGTGGTTTTCTCGGGGTGATGAATGCTACGGGAGCCATTGATACGGGGATTCGCAGCGCGATGCGCCGCTTGGAGGGGCGTGAGTTGTGGATGATTCCCATCTTGATGACGCTGTTTGCCTTTGGCGGTACCACTTACGGTATGGCGGAGGAAACCTTAGCCTTTTATGCCATCTTAATTCCCGTGATTATTTCTGCAGGTTATGACGCGGTGACTGGTGTGGCCATCGTTATGGTGGGTGCAGGTATCGGTGTGCTGGGCTCAACCATTAACCCTTTTGCTACTGTGATTGCGGCTAACGCAGCCAGTATTCCTTTTACTGATGGGTTGGGTTTGCGTCTGGTGTTGCTAATTGGTGGCTTGGTGATTTGTGCCATCTATGTGATGCGCTATGCCAAACGAGTGAAAGAAGATCCGTCACGTTCAGTCGTGGCTAAACAGTGGGATGCGCACCGTGAACATTTTTTACAAGAGCACGATGATGGCTTAAGCAAAGCCACGTTAACTGGCACGCAAAGTGTGGCTCTGGTTATTTTTGCTCTGACTTTCTTGGTGATGATCTGGGGCGTGTCATCGCAAGATTGGTGGATGGCGCAAATGGGTGGCCTGTTTATGGGTGCAGCTATTTTGATTGGTTTGATTGGGCGCCTGGGTGAGAAAAAACTCACAGAAAGCTTTGTCGATGGTGCGCGTGACTTGCTCGGTGTTGCTTTAGTGGTCGGTTTAGCACGCGGCATTGTAGTGATTATGGAGCAGGGCATGATTGCCGACTCTATTTTGCACAGTGCGGAAACCACGCTCGGCGGTTTGCCTGAACTGGCCTTTATCAACCTGATGTTTTGGATTGAAGTGGGTATGAGTTTCTTTGTGCCGTCGTCATCGGGTTTGGCTGTGTTATCGATGCCGATTCTGGCGCCCCTAGCTGATTTTGCTCATGTGGACCGTGCGTTGGTGGTGACTGCGTTTCAGTCGGCCAGTGGTTTAGTCAACTTGGTCAACCCAACCTTTGCTGTGGTGCTGGGTGGTTTGGCGATTGGTCGCGTGTCGTATGACCGTTGGTTGGTATTTATTTGGCCGTTGCTGCTGATTTTGACGGTGTTTATCACTGCCGTCATCAGTATTGGTGCGTTGTTGTAATCAACTCGGTTTTTATGTTTTATGTTTTATATTTTGTTAAGGAATAAATTATGTCTGAATTAACTTTAGGTGTGCACTCAGAAACTGGCATCTTGCGTCAGGTGATTGTCTGCCGTCCTGGATTGGCTCATCGTCGCTTAACGCCGTCGAACTGCGATGCGTTATTGTTTGATGATGTGTTTTGGGTCAAGCAGGCGCAAAAGGATCACGATGTTTTTGTCAGCTTGATGCAGGCGCGTGGTATTGAAGTCTTAGATATCCATGATTTATTGGCGCAAACACTGGCCATCCCAGCAGGGCGCAAGTGGATTCTTGATCAGCGTATTACCTGGAATGAAATTGGCGTGGGGATGGTCTCTGAACTGCGCGCTTGGATGGATGAATTACCCAGCGAGCAACTGTCTGAGTATTTGATTGGTGGCTTGGAAGTGGGCGATCTGCCGTTTAATCCGGTGAGCTTGTTTGGTAATCATTTAGGCCGCTATGGTTTTGTGCTGCCACCCTTGCCGAACTTTTTGTTTACCCGTGATAACAGTGCGTGGATCTATGGTGGTGTGACGCTCAACCCCATGTATTGGAATGCGCGTAAACCAGAAACATTGCTCACCGCAGGTGTCTATAAATTCCACCCGAAATTTGCCGGTAAAGTTGAAGTGTTGTGGGGCGACCCGCTGCAAGATTTTGGTCTGGCTACCCTTGAAGGTGGCGATATCATGCCGATTGGCAATCGCACTGTACTCGTGGGTATGGGGGAGCGCAGTTCGCCGCAAGCAGTCGGACAATTGGCGCGCGCGTTGTTTGCTAAAGGTGAGGTGGATCGTGTGGTGGCCTGCCAAATGCCTAAATCACGTGCAGCGATGCACCTGGATACCGTGTTCACTTTTTGTGGTGATAATATTGTCACTGCATTTACTGAAGTCGCGGATGAAATGATTTGCTATGATCTGCGCCCTGATAAAAGCGGCAAGTCACATATTTTCACTCAAGACCCGCGTCATATGTTTGATGTGGTGGCTGACGTATTAGGTTATGCCGCCTTAGAAGTGGTGGCAACCGGTGGTGATCATCCTGCTGAACGCGAGCGCGAGCAGTGGAATGATGGCAACAATGTGTTGGCGCTCAGCCCAGGTGTCGTGATTGGTTATGACCGTAATGATGATACCAATGCGGCATTAGCTGCAGCAGGGATTGAGGTGTTATGCATTCCCGGTGCTGAATTAGGTCGTGGACGTGGCGGCGGTCGTTGCATGAGCTGCCCAACGGTGCGTGATGCTGTTTAATATGTCATTTTTTTGCTGCACATTTTCACCCAGCTGCTAACTAAGGAGCAGATGCATGCCTTTCAACCTTAAAAATCGTGACTTATTAACGTTACGCGATTACACACCTCAGGAGATCGGGTTTTTATTAAAGCTCTCTGCCGATCTTAAAGCTGCTAAATATGCAGGCACTGAGCAGCAGCGCCTGCAAGGCAAGAACATCGCGCTGATTTTTGAAAAAGACTCCACGCGTACCCGTATTAGTTTTGAAGTGGCGGCAATGGATCAGGGCGCTAATGTGACCTACCTTGGCCCAACCGGTAACCATATTGGTCACAAAGAGTCAGTTAAAGATACGGCGCGTGTTTTGGGCCGTGTGTATGATGCGATTGAGTACCGTGGTTTTGGTCAAGAGATTGTCAATGAGCTGGCTGAGCATTCGGGTGTACCGGTTTACAACGGTCTCACCGATGATTCACATCCAACGCAAATCTTGGCTGACTTTTTAACCATGCAAGAGCACAGCGATAAGCCGCTGCATGAAGTGGCTTATGTGTTTATTGGTGATACTGCCAATAACATGGGTAACAGCTTGCTGGTCGGTGGTGCGCAAATGGGCATGGATGTGCGTCTGTGCGCGCCAAAAGAGTGTCAACCTGAGCAAGCGATTCAAGACTATGCCTATGCCGTTGCCAAGATTACCGGTGCGCGCATTACCATTACCGATGACATTGATCTGGCTGTTAAGGATGTAGACTTTGTCTACACCGATGTTTGGGTATCGATGGGCGAGCCGCAAGAAATCTGGGCTGAGCGCATTAAGTTACTGATGCCGTATCAGGTGAATGCGCAGTTGATGGCGAAAGTGGGTAATGCGCGGGTGAAATTTATGCACTGTTTACCAGCATTTCACAACACTGAAACCACTATGGGTCAAGAAATTCAGCAAAACTTTGGCATTGATGCAATGGAAGTGACGGACGAAGTCTTTGAAAGTCCGGCGTCGATTGTGTTTGATCAAGCAGAAAACCGTATGCACACCATCAAAGCGGTGCTGGTGGCAACTTTAGGATAATTAAATATGTTGGTTGTGGCAGCATTAGGCGGCAATGCCTTATTACAGCGTGGTCAGCCGTTGACTGCGCAAGTACAGCGCGAGAATGTCAAAGTGGCAGCGCGTGCTTTAGCAGAGATTGTTAAAGCGGGGCATCAGTTGGTGATTACTCACGGTAATGGCCCGCAAGTCGGTCTATTGGCGTTGCAAAACGATGCCTATACCCCAGGTGAAAGTTATCCATTGGATGTGCTCGGTGCGCAAACGGCGGGGATGATTGGTTATCTGATTGAGCAAGAGATGGAAAATGCTCTGCAGCACAGTTGCCCAATTGTGACTTTGCTCACGCAAGTGGTGGTGGATTTAAATGATCCAGCCTTTAGTAATCCGACTAAGTATATTGGTCCGGTCTACAGCCAAGCCGAAGCTGAGCAACGCGCGGTGAAGTCGGGCTGGCAGATTGCCCAAGACGGTGATAAATGGCGTCGTGTAGTGGCCTCGCCGCAGCCCTTGGAGATTCCTGATTTGCAAGTCTTGCAGCTGTTGGTTGGGCAAGGTGCGGTGGTGATCTGTAACGGTGGTGGCGGTATTCCTGTGGTGCGTGATGCCGATAACAATCTGCAAGGTATTGAGGCGGTGATTGATAAGGATTTATCCAGTGCCTTTTTAGCTAAGCAGTTGGGTGCCGATGCATTGTTGTTGCTGACGGATGTGGAGGCAGTGTATCAAGGTTTTGGTACGCCTGAAGCGCAGCCACTGAGTGCTTTGACCATTGCTGAGAGTCATGAGTTGAATTTGCCCGCCGGATCGATGGGACCAAAAATCAATGCGGCCTGCAGTTTTGCTGAGTCGGGTGGTTTTAGTGCCATTGGTCGTTTGTCTGAAGCCTTGGCGTTGCTGTCAGGCCAAGCCGGTACGCATATTGTGGCTGAACACAGCTGAGTTTGATGCTGTTATACAAGCAGTAGCCTGTGCGCTGTTCTCACTAGAGGTGTGAGGCGTGCAGCGCTATTGCTGCTTTTCCTTCGATGAACCCGTTCGGGGCTCAACTCAGGCGCTACGCCATCCATGGCTACGCTTGCCACAACAACAGCGCCGCACGCGTTGATCTTAGGCAAAGGTTGAAATATACAAAGCTTCAACCTTAGTGCGTGCCCATTCGGTTTTGCGCAAAAACTTCAGTGATGATTTTTCTGAGGGATCCGTTTTAAAGCAATTCACTGGAATGATTTCAGCTAACTCCTCCCAACCGTAATGTTCAACTAAGCGGTTGAGGATGACGGCGAGGGTGACGCCGTGCAAAGGATCGTGTGCGTGGGTGCTGGTCATATCTGGACTCTTGTGAAGGTAAAAATAGTGTTGTGGGCTTAGTTTGCGTGCAGTAACCTTTCGATGGCTGATTCTAACGCTTGATAGCGGCTTTGCCAGCTCCCGCTGAGCGCTAATACGGGTTGTTGATGTTGTTGCAGCCAATCGGCGAGTTGCTGGTGAAACTGCTGGCGCTGGGCTAACTCGGGTTGGCAGCGTTGTGGGTCGGCTTGCCAAGCGATGCCTGCTGGGCTGAGGAGGGCGATTAAATCGTAGTGCTGTTCAAGCAAGGCCGCTTCAATCCATGCTGGGCTCTGTGCAAACAATACGTCGCTCCACAGCTTATTACTCAGTAGGTTGGTATCCAATAATAGTAATGATGGACATTGCGTGCGGGCGGTCAGTTCGTTGTGCAGTTGTTGCTCGGCAATGCTGCTGATATCGGCATAGCAGGTATCGCGTTGCTGTTGCTCGATAAATTCACGTACATATTCGCTTACCATAGGCGCATTAAAGCGCTTGCTCAGTGCTTGGCACAAGGAGCTTTTGCCAGCGGATTCGGGGCCAGTCACTACTACAACTTTCATTTTGCTCTATTGCCCTTGTGTGATT